>NZ_PNOZ01000108.1:0-16399 GCF_002879555.1 Verrucosispora sp. ts21
GTTTTGGGTTGGGTGGTGGGGTGGGGGGATTTGGTGGGCTTGGTGCCGGTTCCGGTGCGGGTGCGGATGGGGAGGACGGCGAGGAGGAGCAGGCACAGCAGCACGTACGCGTTGCGTCCGACGAATTCCCAGGGGGTGTCGGTCGGCGTCGGGGCGATTCCCCAGTCGTAGAAGGAGACCACTCCGTACACGATGATGGCGCTGGTGCCGACGGCGATGGCGCCCAGCCGACGGCGGCGGCGTGCCCCCTCGGCGGTGCGTGGGTCGGTGCTCAGGGTCGCGTCGATCAGGATCACCACTGCCGGGATGAACCAGTAGATGTGGTGGGTCCAGGTGATCGGGCTGATCAACGCCGCTACCAGGCCGGTCAGGGTCAGCCCGGTGAGCGTGTCGCCGGCCTGCGAGGCGCGGACCGCGCGCCACAGTCCGTACCCGACGATCGCCGCGACCAGCGGCAGCCAGATCAGGCGGCTCGGCTCTTCCGGTGCGGAAAGCCGGCTCAGCAGCCCGAACAGCGACTGGTTGCCGGTGTAGTCGGTGCGGCCGACACGGTCGGTGGCCCACAACTCGTGCGTCCAGAACCGCCACGAGTCCCCGGGCGCGACCGCGGCAGCGAGCAGGGTCGCTCCGGCGGCGGTCGCGGTGGCCACCGCAGCGGCCCGCCACCGCCGGGTCGCCAGCAGGTAGACCACGAAGATGCCCGGGAACAGCTTGAGCGCCGCCGCCAACCCGATGCCCACGCCGGCCCACCGGCTGTCCCGGGGTACGGCGAACAGCAGGTCGGCCAGGATCAGCACCACCAACAGCATGTTGATCTGGCCGAAGGTGATGGTTTCCCGGGTGCTCTCCACCCCCAGGACGAACAGTGCCCCCACCGCCAGGGTGAACAGGTACGGCAGCCGGTGTCGACTGAGCACCGGATCGAGCAGCCATTTCGTGGTGACCAGTACGCCCAACAGGGTCAACCCGGTGAAGATCGCCACCGTGACCCCGAGCTTGAGGTGACCGAAGGGCAGCAGTAGGAGCGCGGCGAACGGGGGATAGGTGAAGTACAACTCGCCCTGTACCCGATCGGGCTGCACGTAGTCGTAGAGGGGGTTGCCGGCGGCCCACCAGTCCATCGCCGACATGTAGATCTTCAGATCGAAGAAGTTGTGCACCCTGCCGGGCAGGTAGAGGGCCGGTAGCGCGGCCGCGACAACCAACACGCTGAGTATCCGCCGGTCCCGGCGGGCACCAGGGTCCGCTACATCGACGGTACGGGGTGTGGCGGGATCGGCGGGCACGGGAAAACCCTAGCGGTCGCTCGGCCCGGCGGCGTGCAGCCACGAGGCTTGGGCTGCGCGTAGGCTGTCCCGGTGGCTGATCTTCTTGTCTGGATCGACTGTGAGATGACCGGGCTGGACCTCGGCAGCGACAAGCTGATCGAGGTTGCCGCGTTGGTCACCGATCCTGATCTCAACGTGCTTGGTGACGGTGTGGATGTGGTGATCCACGCGGACGACGCGGCGCTGGACGCCATGCCGGAGATCGTCCGGACGATGCACGGCAAGTCCGGGCTCACCGAGGAGGTACGCCGCTCCACGGTCACCCTGGCCGAGGCCGAGGACATGGTCCTCGACTACGTCAGCCGGCACGTGAAGGATCCCCGTACCGCCCCGCTGTGCGGCAACTCCATCGCCACCGACCGGGGGTTCATCGCCCGGGACATGCCCCGCCTCGACGCCCACCTGCACTACCGCATGATCGACGTGTCCTCGATCAAGGAGCTGTGCCGGCGCTGGTATCCGCGGGTGTACTTCGGCCAGCCGCAGAAGGGCCTGGCACACCGTGCCCTGGCCGACATCCGGGAGAGCATCCGGGAGCTGGAGTACTACCGGCGTACCATCTTCGTGCCGCTGCCCGGGCCGGACGTGGACACCGCCAAGGGCATCGCAGCCGGGCTCTGAACCACCCCGTAACCCGCTGGACGCGCTCGACAGTGGTGGGGGTATGATTTCTTCGCACCGCTCGGGTGAAGACCGGGCGTGGCGGCATGGTGGCTGTAGCTCAGTTGGCAGAGCACCGGGTTGTGGTCCCGGTTGTCGTGGGTTCAATTCCCATCAGTCACCCAGTCAGTGGATCAGATCCACAAGCTCAGGCCCCCTCTCGCAGGGGGCCTGAGCTTTTTTGTGCCCAGCGCGGCGGAGACGCGGTGCCCAGGCACGGGCCGAGTTCCCAGCGCGGGCCGACTGCTCAGGCGTTGGCCGATTGCTCAGCGCGAATGGTGCCGCCGTGCCAAGGTCAGACCATCTCGGCGGCGTGGTCCGCCCGGTTCTCCACCAGTCCCGCGCCAATGGTCTGACCACCTACCAATAATCAGTGATCCGGTCGGTCGGGATCCGCTGTTCGGTCGGCGGGTCTCAGGCGTTCGGTGTCCGCCGCATCAGCCGCCCGAATATCCGTCTTGACCTGCGGGAACTTTGCTGGTTCCGGATAACGAACGGGTCACGGAGTCTTACCTGACATGAACTTTCCTCGGTAGGTTGCAGCAAGGCATGAGGTCGGACCTCATTCCTCGTGCCTCTTAGCTGACGAGGTGAGTTGACGAGTGCAGGAACCCGCCCCCCGGTACGCCGGATACCAGTCCTTCGACTACTTGACGCCGCACGTTGACTACAAGGTCTTCGAGCTGGCTCCGCAGCTCGGCCGCGTGCCGGAGCACGATCTGGGTCTCAACGCCGAGCAGTACGCCCGGGTGGCCCGGCTGCTCCAGGAGCACATGGCCATCTCGCTGCACGAGCACCCGAAGATCCTGCCGGCCGACGTGACGCAGCTGCGCGACTACAACCGCACCGGCCGCAACTCGTTCGGCTTCGAGGGCCTGGCCCGCTCCGGTCTGACCGCGGTGTTCGACAACTTCATGAACGGCACCGGCTGCGTGACAAGTGAGCACGCCTGGAAGTGGGACGACGTCATCTACGACATCGGTCTGCGCTTCGCCGACATCGCCAAGCAGGACCACGTGGTGGTGGCGACCACGTTGGAACAGATCTTCGAGGCCAAGCGCAACGGCCAGATCGCCCTGGTGGCGGGTCTGGAAGCGGCCACGATGATCGAGAACGAGCTGGACCGGATCGACATCCTCTACGGCTTCGGCGTACGCCAGATGGGCATCGCGTACAGCCAGGCGAACATGCTCGGATCCGGCCTCTCCGAGGACCGCGACGGCGGCCTGACCCACTTCGGGCGGCGCGCGGTGGACCGGATGAACAAGCTCGGTATCGCCATCGACATCTCGCACTCCGGCGACCAGACCTCGCTGGATGTGATCGAGGCCAGTCGGGTGCCGGTGTTCATCACCCACGCCGGTGCCCGTTCGGTCTGGAACACCCCTCGGATGAAGCCGGACGAGGTGATCCGGGCCTGCGCCGAGCGTGGTGGCGTGATCGGCATCGAGGCCGCTCCGCACACCACCCTCTCGGCGGGCCACCCACACCATTCGATCGAGTCGGTGATGGACCACTTCACGTACTGCGTGGAGCTGGTCGGCATCGACCACGTCGCGTTCGGCCCGGACACCAACTTCGGTGACCACGTCGGGCTGCACGACAGCTTTACCCAGCACCTGGCGATCGGTAAGGCCCACGGGGTGGTGGACCACCCGCGGGTTCCGTACGTGAGCGGCATGGAGAACCCGGCGGAGTGCTTCAGCAACATCGTCGGGTGGTTGGTCACGCACGGTTACTCCGACGACGAGATCGCCAAGGTCATCGGCGGCAACATCATCCGGGTTCTTCAGGAGGTTTGGTGAAAATGGCAGTGAAGGGTCGTTGGCGGCTCGCTGTCGCGCTCGGCGTGGTGGCCACGCTGGGTGTGTCTGGCTGCGGCCTGAACGAGGACAACAACTCGTCCTCCGGCAACTCGTCGTCGGAGACGGTGCTGCGGATCGGCACCACCACCGACGTCAGCAACTTCAACCCGCTCCAGTCGCTCAGCAAGACCGACTCGTGGATTCTCAACGCGATGTACCCGCACCTGCTGCGGATCGACGAGAACGCGCAGAAGGCCCCGGAGCTGGCCAAGGAGTACCGCTACGAGGATGACGGCAAGACCGCCGTCTTCGTGCTGCGCGACGACTTCAAGTGGTCCGACGGCAAGCCGGTCGTCGCCGACGACGTGAAGTTCAGCGCCGAGAAGATCATGGAGTACAAGCTCGGCAACGTCGCGGCCAAGCTGACCTGGGTCGAGTCGGTCGAGGCCCCGGACGCGACCACAGTCAAGTTCAAGCTCTCCCAGCCGTACGCGCCGTTTGCCGAGGGCGTCGGCTTCTGGATGGCCGTCGTACCGAAGCACATCTTCGAGCCGGCCGGCGACCTCTCCAAGTTCGCCAACGACTCGAACTGGGTCGGTGCCGGACCGTTCGTGCTGGACAGTGTGACCAAGGGCCAGCGCTACGTGATGAAGCGCAACGAGCACTACCCGCTCGCGCCGGGTGGCAAGGCCGCGGTCAGCCAGGTCGAGTACCGGGTCTACCCGGACGTCAACACGATGATGCTGGCGCTGCGCAACGGCGACATCGACCTGATGGGTACCCCGGTGCCGATCTCGGCGGCGAAGACCTTCGAGGGCGACGACAAGATCAAGCTGGAGAAGGTCGGCGCGCTCGGCTTCGCCCACCTGACCTACAACATGAAGAACAAGTACCTCGCCGACCAGCAGGTCCGGCAGGCGCTGTCGATGGCGGTGGACACCAAGGCGATCATCTCCGCGGTGCTCCAGGGTGACGGCCAGCAGATGGCCGGGCCGATCTCGCCGATCTTCTCGGAGTACGACAACACCGAGCTCCAGCCGTACCCGTTCGACCCCGAGGGCGCGAAGGCCAAGCTGAGCGCGGCGGGCTACAAGGACGCCAACAACGACGGCTTCTTCGACGAGCTCTCCTTCGGCGTGGCCTGCGACCAGTCCAACGCCAACATCACCCGGGTGGTGCAGCTCTTCCGCGAGAGCGCGGCCAAGGCCGGCATCAAGCTGGAGAACGAGTGCGTCGAGCGCAACACCTTCCTCACCCGCACCAAGAACGGTGAGTACGACATCGACGCCTCGCAGTGGGGCGTGTTCGACAACCCGATGGACCAGCTGCGCAGCACCTACCTGTCCAGCAACCCGGGTGGCATCAACTACAACCTGCTCGAGTCGGCCGAGATGGACGCGCTGATCAACGACGCGGCCGGCACCACCGACCCTGAAGAGTTCAAGACCAAGATCAAGAACATTGACAAGGTCGTGCACGAGCAGGCGTACCTGACCCCGCTGTACGTGGAGAACTTCCAGTTCGCCTACAACGCCAGCAAGTTCACCGGCTTCGTCGCGTCGCCGTCGGACCTGCTCGGCATGGTCACCGCGTACTCGCTGGCCCAGGTCACTCCGGTCAAGTAACCCCAACCAGAGGGAAAGGAGGGGTCCCCCGTGCTGCGTTTCGTGCTCAGCCGAGCACTGAAGGCCGTCCTGACCGTGTGGATCGCGATCACCTCGACGTTCTTCCTGCTCCGGCTGCTGCCGGGGGACCCCACGACCCTCATGGTCGAGGGCGACATGACGCCGGAGATGCAGGCGGCACTGCTCAAGACGTACGGCCTGGACCGTCCGTTGTGGGAGCAGTACGTGTCGTACCTGCGCGAGTTGGTCCAGGGCAACCTGGGCATCTCGTTCCGGCAGATCCAACCGGTCACCGACATCATCCTCGACCGCCTGCCCTGGACGTTGCTGCTGGCCGGCAGCGCGTTCGTACTGACCGTCGCGGTCGGTATCCCGATCGGCGTGACCGCCGCCGTCAACCGGGGCAAGTGGCTCGACCGGGCGCTGCAGGGCTTCGGCATCAGCGCCAACGCGCTCTTCGTGCCCAGCGTCGCGATCCTGCTGCTCGTCTTCTTCGGGGCCCAGCTCGGCTGGTTCCCGATCGGTGGGGCGATCGACCCGGACACCCGGGGGCTGGGCGCCTACCTGAGCCTGGCCCACCACCTGGTGTTGCCGGTGCTCTCCCTGGTCCTGGTGCAACTCGGCCCGTACGCGCTGACGCTGCGGACCAACATGATCGAGGTCCTCGGTGAGGACTACATCCGCGCCGCCCAGGCGCGTGGCCTGTCGGCCCGCCGGCGGGTCTGGAAGCACGGTCTGCGCAACGCGATCCTGCCGGCGCTGACCCTGATGGGTCTGCAACTGGGCACCCTGGTCGGCGGCGCGGTGCTGACCGAGACGGTCTTCGCCTACCCCGGGGTCGGTCGGCTGATCTACGAGGCGGTGGGTCAGCAGGACTACCCGGTGATCCAGGGCGCGTTCATCATGCTCGCCGTCACGGTGGTGTTCGCCAACGCCCTGACCGACATGCTCTACGCCGTCCTCAACCCCCGGATCCGCCTGTGAGCGCGAGGCGTTTCCCCACCACCGTGAACGAAGGGAGGGTGCCGTGAGTGCCCCTGTGCTGACCGAGCCGGCACCGCCGTCGGCGCCGACGGCGTCCAAGCGGTCCTCCTGGTACGGCTACCTGCGGCAGCCCACTGTGGCGCTGTCGGTGCTGGTGCTGCTGGTGATGGTGCTGATGGCGGTCTTCGCGCCGTTGATCGCCGACGAGCCCAGCGGCGCTGGTCCGGATGTGTTGCAGTCGCCGTCGGGTGCGCACTGGTTCGGCACCGACGACCTCGGGCAGGACGTCTTCGCCCAGGTGGTCTGGGGCACCCGGACCAGTCTGGTGATCGGCCTGGCCGCCTCGCTCATCGCGCTCGCGCTGGGCACCACGATCGGTCTGGCGGCGGCGTACTTCCGGCCGATCGACGCGGTCGCCACGGTGATCACCGACGTGATGCTGGCGCTGCCCACCCTGCCCCTGATGATCATGCTGGCCGCGGTGGTAAGCCCCAGCGTGGTGACCCTGACCCTGATCATCGGGTTCTTCGCCTGGCCCGAGGTGGCCCGGCTGATCCGCTCGCAGGGGCTGGTGATCAGCGCGATGCCCTACATCGACGGGGCCCGGGTGCTCGGCGCGACCGGCTGGCGGATCGTCACCCGCGAGATCCTGCCCGCCGTCGTCTCGCTGATGATCGTCAGCGTGCTGCTCACCGCCTCCCGGGCGGTGATCTCCGAGGCCGGCCTGAGCTTCCTCGGCCTCGGTGACCCGGACGCCTGGTCCTGGGGTCGGATCCTGCTCAACGCCCAGCGCAGCGGCACCATCGCGATCGCCTGGTGGCAGACCCTCTTCCCGTCCCTGGCGATCCTGCTGCTGGTGCTCGCCGCGACCCTCGCCGGAATGCGGTTCAACGACTCCCGTGACCCCCGCCGCAACGGAGGCTGACAAGTGCGACTTCCCGACAGCTTCTACACAAGCGTCCGTGCCCGACTCAGCGAGGCGCTCGACGAGCGTGGCCTGGACGGCTTCCTGGCCACCTCGCCGCCGGAGGTCGCGTTCCTCAGCGGCTTCTTCTACATCGCCACCGAGCGACCGGTCTACCTGTGGATGCCGCGCGAGGGTGATCCGCTGCTGGTCATCCCCCGCCTCGACGAGGAGTACGCCGCGCAGCAGGGCGTCACCCTGCCGATGGTCAGCTACTTCGAGTACCCGGGTGTGGTCAGCGCCGAGGAGACCCTGGCCGCCGCGCTGTCGCGGCCCGGTGGGGCGGGACGCCGCATCGGGGTGAGCGCCGGGGTGTCGGTGGCCGCGTTCCGGGCGTTGTCCGCGGCCATCGGCGGTGCGGAACTGGTCACCACCGACGCGGTGGCGAAGCTGCGGCTGTGCAAGTTCCCCGAGGAGATCCCGTTCCACGAGGCCGCCGCCCGGATCTGCGACGAGATGCTCGCCGCCGGGCGCGGGCTGATCGAGGAGGCGCTGGCCTCCGGTGGCCCGCTGCCCCGCGAGGACGAGATCGCCCGGCACGTGATCGGTTACGGCACCGATCAGATGTACGCCCACTACGACCTGGTCGTCTACACCACCAAGCTGGCCGGGGGACTTGTCTACGCCGGCCCGAATTCGGCGCTGCCGCACGGCCTGCCGACCCGTCGGCGGGTACGACCGGGCGACACCCTGATCCTCTCCCTCGGCGCGGCGGTGGCCAGCCGTTTCGTGGAGAGCGAGCGGACCTTCATCATCGGTGAGCCCACCGCCGAACAGGTGCGCTACTACGAGGCCGACCGGCAGGCGCAGGAGGTGGGCACCCAGGCGATGGTCGCCGGGCGGACCTGCGCCGAGGTCAACAAGATCTGCCTGGACGTGCTGCGGGACCAGGGGCTGGGGGACTACATCCGGCACCGGCAGGGGCACGGCATCGGGCTGCAGAACCACGAGGCGCCGTGGGTCGAGGACGGCGACGACACCGTGCTCGCCCCCGGGATGCTGCTCTCCAGCGAACCCGGTGTCTACGTGCCCGGGCACGCCGGCTACCGCATCTCCGACACGGTCCTGGTGCAGGAAGACGGTCCGCGCCGGCTCACCGGCTACCCGCGCGACCTGGCGTCCAACATCATCGAGGGGGTCCGGTGAAAATCAACGGAGCGGAACTTGTCGTCGAGGCGTTCGGCCCCGAGGACGGCCCGGCGATGATCGTGCACCACGGCGCGCCGGGGCTGGGCTCCCGCAGCGAACCGAAGCGGTCGTTCGGTCCCTTCTCCGACCGGTTGCGGGTCATCGTCTTCGACGCCCGCGGCTCCGGCGAGTCCAGTGACGACGAGCCGTTCACCCACGAGCAGTGGGTGGCCGACGTGGACGCGATCCGGGAGCACTTCGGCTACGAGAAGATCGTCATGGCCGGCGGCTCGTACGGCGGATTCATCGCCATGGAGTACGCCATCGCGCACCCCGACCGGGTCTCCGCGTTGGTGCTGCGGGACACCGCCGCGGACACCGCGCACGACCACCTGGCGGTCGAGCGGGCCCGCAACACCGACCGCTCGGTCATCCCGGAGTGGGTCATCGACCGGATCGGCACCGGCCGCTTCGAGAGCAACGAGCAGCTGCGGGAGTACTGGCGGGCCATCCTGCCGCTCTACGATCACCAGCACGACCCGGCCAAGGACGAGGCGCGGCTGGCCGCCACCCGCTTCCACTACCGGACCCACAACGCGGCCTTCGGGCAGAACATGCCCCGGTACGACCTCAAGCCGAAGCTGCCCTCGATCACCTGCCCGACCCTGGTCACCGTGGGCCGGCACGACTGGCGTACGCCGGTGGAAGCCTCGCAGGTCATCGCCGACCTGGTGCCCAACGGTGAGCTTGTGGTCTTCGAGAACTCCGGCCACTCCCCGCAGTTGGAGGAGCCCGAGCTGTTCCAGCAGGTGGTGCGGGACTTCCTGCACCGAGCCGGAGTGCTGCGATGAGCCTGTTGGAGATCGACGACCTGCGGGTCGCGTTTCCCAGCCCGAACGGGCCGGTCAACGCGGTCAACGGGGTGTCGCTCGAAGTCGACTCCGGACGGACCCTGGCCATCCTCGGCGAATCCGGTTCCGGCAAGAGCGTCACCGCCCAGGCGGTGATGGGCATCCTCGACGTACCGCCCGCCACGGTCAGCGGATCGGTCCGGTTGCAGGGCCGGGAGCTGCTCAACCTGCCCCGCAAACAGCGGGAGCGGATCAGCGGCGAGGAGATCGGCATGGTGTTCCAGGACGCCATGGCAGCCCTCAACCCGGTCTTCACCATCGGCCACCAGATCATGGAGGTGCTGCGGGTACGCCGGGGCATGTCCCGCGCCGACGCCCGCCGCCGGGCCATCGAACTTGTCGACCGGGTACGCATCCCGGCGGCCAGGGACCGGCTGCGTGACTACCCGCACCAGTTCTCCGGTGGCATGCGCCAACGCATCATGATCGCGCTGGCCATCTCCCTGGAACCGGACCTGCTGATCGCCGACGAGCCCACCACCGCCCTGGACGTGACCGTGCAGGCCCAGGTGATGGAGCTGCTGGCGGAGATCCAACGGGACAGCGGCATGGGTCTGCTGCTGATCACCCACGACCTGGGCGTGGTGGCCGAGGTCGCCGACGAGGTGGCGGTGATGTACGCCGGCCGGATCGTCGAGCGCGGCACGGTCGAGCAGATCTTCGCCGGGCCGGCGCACCCGTACACCGAAGGGTTGCTCGCCTCGATGCCCCGGGTGGACCGGCGCGACGAGCAGCTCTACGCGATTCCCGGCGCCCCGCCGAACCCGGCCCGGCTGCCCACCGGATGTCCGTTCCACCTGCGCTGCCCCCGGGCCACCGACGAATGCCTGGTGACCCTGCCGCCGCTGCACGCGCTGCCGGCCGACCGGGCCAGCGCCTGCCACCACCACGAGGAGGTGCTCGGTGCCACCCAGCGATGACGTGGTGCTACGGGTCGAGAACCTGGTCAAGCACTTCCCCGTCAAGGGGCGCATCCCGTTCGTCTCCGGCGGGGTCGTCAAGGCCGTCGACGGCGTCTCCTTCGACCTGCGCCGCGGCGAGACCCTCGGCGTGGTGGGGGAGTCCGGCTGCGGCAAGAGCACCCTGGCGCGGATGCTCGTCGGGTTGGAACAGCCCACCTCCGGTGCGGTGCGGTTCGGCAAGTCGGTGGTGCACCAGGCCAAGGGGCGGGAGCTGCGGGCGCTGCGCCGCCGGATCCAGATCGTGCTCCAGGACCCGTACACCTCGCTGAACCCGCGCCGGACGATCCGGGAGATCCTGCTCCAGCCCTTCGAGATCCACCCGGACGTGCTGGACCGCCGACGCCGGGTCGAGCGGATCAAGGAACTGCTGGACCTGGTCGGTCTCGACGCCAGCCTGCACCTGGACCGCTACCCGCACCAGTTCTCCGGCGGTCAACGCCAACGCATCGGCATCGCCCGGGCCCTGGCCCTGAACCCCGACGTGATCGTCTGCGACGAGCCGGTCTCCGCACTTGACGTCTCCGTTCAGGCGCAGGTCGTCAACCTGCTGGAACGCCTCCAGGATGAGCTGGGCGTGGCGTACGTCTTCATCGCCCACGATCTGTCGGTGGTGCGGCACATCTCCGACCGGGTCGCCGTGATGTACCTCGGCAAGTTGGTGGAGACCGGCCCGGAGATCGACCTGTACGACTCGCCCAGGCACCCGTACACCAGCGCGCTGCTCTCCGCCGTGCCGGTGCCCGACCCGGCCGGCCGCCGACAGCGGCAGCGGATCCTGCTGGCCGGTGACCCGCCCAGCCCGGTCAACCCGCCGTCGGGTTGCCGGTTCCGGACCCGCTGCTGGCAGGCGACCGACACCTGCGCCACTACCGAACCCCCGCTGGCCACCGGTGCACATCCGGTCGCCTGCCACTATCCGCTGGCCGCGTGACGGCCGGCTACCCGTCCTGACAAGGAGAAGGTGTCTTGCTGCTAGATCCCGCCCCCCGGTACCAGGGCCACAGGTCGTACTCGTACCTGGAGCCGCACTCGGACTACCGGGTGTTCGAGCTGGCCAAGGAAGTCGGTCGGGTGCCGGAGCACGACCTCGGCCTGACCGACGCCCAGCGTGCGCGGGTGACCCGGCTGCTCACCGAGCACACCGCCATCTCGCTGCACGAACACCCGGTGATCCTGCCCGAGGACGTCCGTGAGCTGCGCGCCTACAACCGGACCGCGCGCCAGCGCACCGGCTACGAGGGTCTGGCCCGCTCCGGCCTGACCGCCGTCTTCGACAACTTCATGGCCGGCGCCTCCTGCGTGACAAGCGAGAACGGTTGGAAGTGGAACGACCTCATCTACGCCCTCGGGATGCGGATGAGTGACCTCTACAAGCAGGACCACGTCTTCCTGGCCACCTCGCTGGCCGACATCCACGCGGCCAAGCGGGACGGCCGGCTGGCGCTGGTCGCCGGGCTGGAGTGCAGCAGCCCGATCGAGAACGAACTGGACCGCATCGACATCCTGTACGGCTTCGGTGTCCGTCAGCTCGGCATCGCCTACAGCCAGGCGAACATGCTCGGCGGTGGCCTGTCCGAGAAGCACGACGGTGGGCTGACCCACTTCGGGCGGCGCGCGGTGGACCGGATGAACAAGCTCGGCATCGCCATCGACATCTCGCACTCCGGCGACCAGACCTGTCTGGACGTCATCGAGGCCAGCCGGGTGCCGGTGTTCATCACCCACGCCGGTGCCCGCGCGGTGTGGGACACCTCCCGGATGAAGCCGGACGAGGTGATCCGGGCCTGCGCCGAGCGCGGTGGCGTGATCGGCATCGAGGCCGCCCCGCACACCACGCTCTCCGAGGCGCACAAGCACCACTCGATCGAGTCGGTGATGGACCACTTCACGTACTGCGTCGACCTGGTCGGCATCGACCACGTCACCTTTGGACCGGACACGATGTTCGGTGACCACGTCGGGGTGCACAACACCTACGCCGGCAACTACGCCCACGACGCCGGCAACCGGCCGGAGCACCCTCGGGTGGAGTACGTGTCCGGCGTGGAGAACCCGGGCGAGGCGTTCGGCAACATCGTCGGCTGGCTGGTCAAGCACGACTACTCCGACGACGAGATCGCCAAGGTGATCGGCGGCAACACGATCAGGGTGCTTGAGCAGGTCTGGTGACCTTCCGGCCGATCGGCCGGGCAGGCACCGACGAACTAAACTCCCTAGGCCGTCGACGGCGGGAACGATGAGGTGAGGGTGGATGGCTCGGCGCGAAACCGCGCTACAAGCGGCGCACGGCCGACTCCGGGAGCTGATCGGCAGTGAGTTCCGCTCGGGCGACAAGCTGCCCAACGAGCGGGACCTGGCCGAGCGGCTGGAGGTCAGCCGGGCCACCGTACGCGAGGTGCTCGGCCAGCTCGCGGCCGAGGGAGTGGTGACCCGTACCTGGGGAATCGGCACCTTCGTGCACGACGGCGCCGAGCGGGTGCCGGTGTCGATCAGCGATGTCACCGCGCTGCGGGACCGGATCACCGCCTCCGGCCACCGGCCGACCCTTCAGGACGCCGCAGTCAGCCGGGCCACCTGCCCGCCTGACTGCGCGAAGGTCCTCGGGTTGGCGCCGGAGGCACCGGTGTGGCGGGTCGACCGACTCTTCGCCGTGGACGGCGTCCCCGCCGCCTGGATCCGCGACCACCTGCCGCTGAGCTTCGACGGCCGTGACCTCGACCCGTCCGGGCTGGTCAGCATCGACCTGGACATGTTCGAGTTCCTGGCCAGCGCCACCGGCATGCCGGTGTGCCGGGCCGAGATCGAACTCGCCGCCGTTCTCGCCGACGAGGAGTCGACGGCCCGGCTCGGCGTGGCGGTCGGGCATCCGTTGATCACCGCAACCCAGATCGGGTACGGCAGCAACGGCGCGGCCCTCTTCCACGGGCATTTCACGGTACGCACCGACGTGCTGACCCTGAAGCTCAGCCGAGGCGGGGACCCTCAGCCCACCCGGTGACCATGCTGCTCCGACAAACGGCCCGACGCCCGGGGACCGGTGATTGACCGGTACCCGGGCGTCGGCTCGATGGGGCGCAGCGGCTGATTCAGCGCGGCAGGCTCAGGGGGTGGCGCTGGCCGAGACGTCCGGGTCGGCCGACTCGTCCTCGGTCGTCCCGTCCTCGGTGGTCACGTCGTCTGCGGTCTCGTCGTCTGCGGTCTCGTCCTCGGCCGGCTCGTACGGCAGGGCGCTGCCCTTGACGTACTGCTCCCAGCTGACGTTCCAGTCCGTCCAGCCGTTGCCGAGCTGAAGCTTGCGCTCGGTGCCCTTGACGACGATCGGGTCGCCGACCTTCGTGTTGTTGAACAGCCAGGCACCGTTGGCCATCGACACGTTCACGCAGCCGTGCGAGACGTTCGTGGTGCCCTGCTGCCCCTCCGACCAGGGCGCGGCGTGGATGAACTCGCCACCCCAGGTCAGCCGCTGGGCGTAGTCGATCTTCGTGCGGTACCCGTCCTCCGGGCCCAGCTCGTCGAACGTGTCGAAGACCGTCTTGCGCAGCTTCTCCATCACCACCATCGTGCCGCTGGACGACGGGGTGCTCTTCTTGCCCAGGCTCACCGGGATCGTCTTGATCGTCTCGCCGTCGCGGGTGACCACCATCCGCTTGGTGCTGTTGTCCACCGTCATGACCAGCTTCGGGCCGATCTTGATGTCGACGGTCAGATCCGCCCGGCCGTACCAGCCGTCGCCCAGCGGCAGCCCACCGGCCTGCACCCGGTACGACACCTTGCTCCCGGCCTTCCAGAACTCCTTGGGCCGGTAGCGGACCTCGGTGGGGCTGACCCAGTGCCAGATGCCCTCCTGGGCCGGCGACGAGGTCACCGTCATCCGCCGCTGCACCTCGGGCCGGTACTTCTCCGGAATGGCCCGACCGAACTTCACGATCAGGGGCATGGCCACCCCGACAGTCTGGTCGTCACCGAGGAAACTGGTGATCCGGACCTGCTTGCTCGGCTGCTTCATCACGGTGAACGCGCTGGTGGCGGTCACCGGAAGGCCGTCGTCCCCGGTCGCGGTGACGGTGGCGGTGTACGACTCGCCGTACGACAACGCCTTCGCCGGCAGCCAACTCTTACCGTCCTTGGCCAGGGTGCCCTTGACCTTCTTCCCGGCGGAGTCGGTCAACTCGACCGAGGTCTTCTCGGCCTCCTGAGCGGCGAAGGTGATGGCCGTGGCCGCCGGCACGTTCTTCGCGTCCGCGGCAGGCTCGCTGATGGTCACCGACGCCTTGGCGGCCGGCTGATCGGCACCGCCCTGCCAGCCCGGCGCATTGCCGTCGCCCTTACCGCCGCTGCCCGTGCAGGCGGAGGTCAGCGCCAACGCCACGGCGAGCATCCCCGCGGCGAGCACCCCCCGCCGCCGGTTGCGCTGGTCCCGAACTCGCATGGTGTCCTCACAGTCGTGGTCCGCTGCCCATCCACATCACAGACGCATCAGCTCACGTACCCGTTGCGGAGGGTGAACCGAAACACCTGAAATTGGATGTCCGGATAGTGACATATCTGGCCCGGTCACAAGGCCGGACCGGCACCACCGTCCGGCACCGGCAGCGCGCTGCCCTTGACGAACTCCGCCCAGCTCAGATCCCACGCCGTCCACCCGTTCCCGGCTGCCAACTTACGCTCGGTGCCGGTGATGGTGATCGGGTCGCCGATCTTCGTACGCTCGAAGAGCCACCTGGCGTTCGCCATGGAGACGTTCACGCAGCCGTGGGAGACATTCTGCCGCCCCTGCACGTTCTCCGACCAGGGCGCGGCGTGGATGTACTCGCCACCCCAGGTCAGCCGCTGAGCGAACTGGATGTCGGTGACGTACCGGTTCTCCGGGTCGGGGTCGTCCATCGTGTCGAAGACCGTCGCCTCCTTCTTCTCCATCACCACCAGGGTGCCACTGGAGGAAGGGGTCTTCGTCTTGCCGAGGCTCACCGGCAGCGTCTTGATCAGCTTGCCGTTCTCGTACACCCGCATCTGCTTGTCGGAGTTCGTCACCTTCATCTCGAACGCGGAGCCGATCTTGGCGGTGGCGGTCCGGTCGACGTTTCCGTACCGGCCGTTGCTCAGCGGGATACCGGCCAGCGCGATGCGTACGGAGATCTTCGTGCCCGGCTTCCAGAACTCCGGCGCCCGGTAGTACGCCTGGGTGCCGTTGCCCACCCAGTGCCAGGCACCCGGCTGCGGCGGATCCGTCTGCACGAACATCCGCTTCTGCACCTTCGCCCGGTCCTTCTTGGCGATGCCCGGGTGGAACTCCGCCACCACCGGCATCGCCACCCCGTACGTCCGGTCGTCGAACAGGTACAACCCGGAATTGATCACCGAGGCGGGCTTGGCCATCGTGGTGAAGGTGCTGGTGCCCTCGCTGACCGAGCCGTCCGGCTGGGTGGCGCTCACCGTGGCGGTGTAGCTGGTGGACCACTTCAGCGGCGCTGACGGCACCCACGAGGAGCCGTCCGTCCGCAGCTTGCCCTTGACCTTCTTGCCGTTGTCGGTGGTCAACGTCACCTTCGTGACCTTGCCCCCGTCCGGCAACTTGGCCCCGATCTCCGCGCTGACCGGACGGTCCTTCGCACCGTCGGCCGGGCTCACCGTCAACGGCGGCCCAGCAGTCACCTCAGGGGTGCCCGGAGACGCCGAACCGGTGGCCGCCGGCTGCGTACCCTCCACGAACTGGGCCCCACTCGAATCGCTGCCGCAACCCGACAACGCCAGCGACGCCACCAGGCCCAGAACGCCCAGTAACGCCCCGGTCCGCGCGAACCTGCCCATCCCCACCCCTGTCTCACGCACCTGGCGGACATCGTGCCGTACCAGAGCCATCCGGCATCAGCCCGTCCCAAGCCTTGTGCGTGCTTGGTGCCGAATGTCCGCACAACGTCGGCCGAAGGGATGACCCGGGTATCGGATTGGAACCCGGATCGCGGACCGTGCTAATGTCCTCCCCGTTGCCAACGAGCGCCGCTAGCTCAACTGGCAGAGCAGCGGACTCTTAA
>NZ_PNOZ01000109.1:0-16311 GCF_002879555.1 Verrucosispora sp. ts21
GGGTGGGTGGGACGGGGGTGGCCTGTCGGGGTTAGGGGTTGGTGGTGAAGCCGTCCAGGGTGGCGCGGGTTTCGGGGGTGTGTAGTTCCTGGAAGAGGGTTATGTGGAGGTCGGCGGGGGCGTCCAGGCGGGCGTTGACCGAGTGCCACGGGGTGGTGGTGGGCGGGGCGACCTGGGTGGCACCGGCTTCGACCAGGCGGTCGGTGGTGGCGGCGGTGTCGTCGACCTCGAACGCCACGCGCAGTCGGGGGGCGACCTGCTGTCCGACCTCGACCTCGTCGATCATTCGCTTCTGCGCCGGGTTGGCGATCTCCAGGGTGGCGCGGCCGGCATCCAGGATCACCACCCGGGCGTCGTCGTCACCGGAGTAGGCCGCCTGCTCGGGTAGGCCGAGCACGTCGCGGTAGAAGCGCACCGCCGCCTCGTAGTCGTCGGCTTCGACCACGAGCCGCAACTGGCGTACCGGCGACGCGGGTCGCTCAGACGAATTCACGTTTCGGTCTCCCACGAATCGAGGGTGGATGCCCGTCACCGAGCGGGCGTCGATTTCGGCGTCCACCGGCGGCGCGGGCTCGGCGTGCGCAACGCTACCGAAGGCGACTGCCACCGCGGACGCATCCTGGCCCGGCACGCAGTGACTGGCCCGGCACACAGTGACTCGCCCGGTACGCAGTGACTCGTGACCGGGACGGCCAGTTGACATAGGCGAGAACCCGTTCGAAGAGGAGAGACGTGTCCGAAAGCGAGAACCCGGCAATCCCCTCCCCGGCGCCGAAGCCGGGTCGACCGAAGACGAATCAGGACTGGTGGCCCAATCAGCTCAACCTGCAGGTGCTGCACCAGCACTCACCCCGGGCCAACCCGATGGGCGCGGCCTACGACTACGCGGCCGAGTTCGCCGGCCTCGACGTCGAGGCGCTCAAACGCGACGTCTTCGAGGTGATGACCACGTCGCAGGAGTGGTGGCCGGCCGACTACGGCCACTACGGTCCGCTCTTCATCCGGATGAGCTGGCACTCCGCCGGCACGTACCGGATCGAGGACGGCCGGGGTGGTGCCGGCGACGGCGCGCAACGCTTCGCCCCCCTCAACAGCTGGCCGGACAACGCCAACCTGGACAAGGCCCGCCGGCTGCTCTGGCCGGTCAAGCAGAAGTACGGCCGGAAGATCTCCTGGGCCGACCTGCTGGTCTTCGCCGGCAACTGCGCGCTGGAGTCGATGGGCTTCAAGACCTTCGGCTTCGGCTTCGGACGCGACGACGTCTGGGAGCCGGAGGAGATCTTCTGGGGACCGGAGGACACCTGGCTCGGCGACGAACGCTACAGCGGTGACCGGGAACTGTCCGGCCCGCTCGGCGCGGTGCAGATGGGGTTGATCTACGTCAACCCGGAGGGCCCCAACGGCACTCCCGATCCGCTGGCCTCCGCCCGGGACATCCGGGAGACCTTCCGGCGGATGGCGATGAACGACGAGGAGACCGTCGCCCTCATCGCCGGCGGTCACACCTTCGGCAAGACCCACGGTGCCGCGCCCGCCAGCTACCTCGGGCCCGAGCCGGAGGGCGCGCCGCTGGAGGAGCAGGGGCTGGGGTGGCGGAACAGCTACGGCAGCGGCAAGGGCAACGACACGATCACCAGCGGCCTGGAGGGCGCCTGGACGCCCACCCCGATCACCTGGGACAACAGCTACTTCGACACCCTCTTCGGGTACGAGTGGGAGGTGCACGAGAGTCCGGCCGGCGCGAAGCAGTGGCGGCCGAAGAACGGTGCCGCGGCCGATGCCGTGCCGTCCGCTCACGACCCCTCCATCCGGTACGCCCCGATGATGGCCACCAGCGACATCGCGCTGCGCGCCGACCCGACGTACGAACAGATCTCACGACGCTTCCACGAGCACCCCGACCAGCTCGCGGAGGCGTTCGCGAAGGCCTGGTACAAGTTGCTGCACCGGGACATGGGACCGCTGTCGCGGTACCTCGGGCCGTGGGTGCCCGAGCCGCAGCTGTGGCAGGACCCGGTGCCACCCGTCGACCATGCGCTGATCGACGCCGCCGACGTCGACACCCTCAAGGCGGCGCTGCTCGGCAGCGGTCTGCCCCTCCCCCAGCTGGTCCGTACGGCGTGGGCGTCGGCGGCGAGCTTCCGTGGCACCGACTGCCGGGGCGGGGCGAACGGGGCGCGGATCCGCCTGGAGCCGCAGCGCAGCTGGGCGGTCAACGACCCGGCCGAGTTGGCGACGGTGCTGCCGGTGTTGCAGCGGGTGCAGGAGGACTTCAACGCCGGGCAGTCCGGCGGCAAGCGGGTCTCCCTCGCGGACGTGATCGTGCTCGGCGGTAACGCCGCCATCGAGCAGGCGGCCCGCAACGCCGGGTACGAGGTCACGGTCCCGTTCGCGCCCGGCCGCACCGACGCCGGTCAGGAGCAGACCGACGTGGAGTCGTTCACCGTGCTCGAACCGAGGGCGGACGGGTTCCGCAACTACGTGCGGGAGGGCCAGAAGCTGTCCCCGGAGACGCTGCTGCTGGACCGGGCCAATCTGTTGACGCTGACCGCGCCCGAGATGACCGCCCTGATCGGTGGCCTGCGGGTGCTCAACGCCAACACCGGGCAGGCGCGGCACGGGGTGTTCACCGACCGGCCCGAGTCGTTGACGAACGACTTCTTCGTGAACCTGCTCGACATGGACACCATGTGGAAGGTGTCCACCGCCGCCGAGGGCGTCTACGAGGGTCGGAACCGGGCCACCGGCGAGGTCACCTGGACGGCCACCGCCGTCGACCTGGTCTTCGGGGCGAACTCCCAGCTGCGCGGCATCGCGGAGGTCTACGCCAGCACGGACGGGCAGGAGAAGTTCGTCCAGGACTTCGTCGCGGCCTGGGTCAAGGTCATGAACCTGGACCGCTTCGACCTCGGCACCGGCCGCGGGTAGGCGCGGCCGGGCAACGGGTACGGGTAGCGCGGCGTCGACTGCCGCGCTACCCGTACGTGTTTCGGTGAATTCGTCGGCGCGTGTCACTTCCGGGCCGTCGGCGGTGCTTCACAGGTATGGAGGAGGAAGCTGGACTCGTGGCACCGGGGCGGGTGACCGCCGCGGCGGCCGCCTGCTCCGCGCGCGGCCACCACAGACCCACCGGACGTACGGTGCGGAAGGGGGATGGTGTGGTCGGTTCGGCCGCGGCCGGGCGCGACGGCATCCGCGCCGACCTCGAACAGGTCTTCCGGGCCTGTTATCCCCGGATCGTCGGGGTCGCCGCCCGGGTGCTCGGCTCCCGCGCCGAGGCCGAGGACGTGGCGCAGGAGGTTTTCCTCGCCTTCGGGCGTTCCTCGGTGCCGGCCGGGCAGGCGGTGGGCTGGCTGTCGGTCGCGGCGGCGCACACCGCACTGAACCAGGTCCGGTCCCGCCGTCGACGCACCGCCCGTGAACAGGTCGCCGGTGCCCCGGAGACGGTCGGTCCCGACATCGCGGAGGCGGTGGTGACCCGCGACGAGCGCCGACGGGTGCGCGCCGCGTTGGACCGGCTGCCCCGCCGCCAGGCCGTCGCCCTGCTGCTGCGGCACAGCGGTCTCAGCTACGCCGAGGTCGCCGCCGCCCTCGATCTCTCCCCCGGCAGTGTCGGCACCACCGTACGCCGGGCCGAGTCCGCCCTACGCGAGGAGTTGAACCGTCATGCGTCATCCGAGTGACGGCACGCTGCGCCGCCTGCTGGACGAGCCGGCCGGTGTCGCCGACGCCGACCGCGCGCACGTCGCGAACTGCCCGGTCTGTCTCTCCGGGCTGGCCGCCGCCCGGCAGGATGCGACGCTCAGCTCAGCGGCGCTGGGCGGACGACCGGGTGTCGGGGTGGAAGCCGACGTCGACGTGGATGCGGGCTGGCAGCGGTTGAGCCGTACCGTGGCCGAGTCCGGTCGCCCCCGGGTGCCCGCCGTCGCCCGCGAGCGTCGCTGGCGTGCCGCCCTGCGCAGCCCGGTGGTCGCCGCCGTCGCCGTCCTCGCGCTTGTGGGTGGGGCCGGCGCCGCAGCGGCCGGGAACTGGTTGCAGATCTTCCACACCGAGCGGATCGCCCCGGTCACGATCGCGCAGGCCGACCTGGTCGCGCTGCCCGACCTGTCGGCGTACGGCGAGGTCGAGATGACCGAGCCGCCCAACGTCCGCGAGGTCGCCGACGCCGGCGAGGCGCAGCGGATGACCGGGCTGTCCCTGCCCCGGCTCGACCGGTTGCCCCGGGGCGTGACGGGCGAACCGACGTTCCAGGTCGGTGACCGGGCCAGCGCCGTGTTCACCTTCTCGGTGGCCCGGGCGGCGCAGACGGCCGCGGCGCACGGCGAGCCGCTGCCGGAGCCGCCCGCCGGTCTCGACGGCAGCCAGTTCCGGTTGACCGCCGGCCCGGGAGTCGCCGCGGTGTGGGCGGGCCAGCACGGGATGCCGAACCTGATCGTGGCGCGGATGGCCGCGCCGACGGCGTACTCGTCGGGCATCGAGTTGTCCACCGCGGTCGACTATCTGCTGTCGCTGCCCGGTCTGCCGGAGAACGTCGCGGCCCAGTTGCGGCACTTCACCGGCGACGGTACGACGCTGCCGCTGCCGGTCAACGCCCGGTATCTGACCGCCTCCCCCGCCGACGTCAACGGGACGCCGGCCACCGTGCTCACCTCGCGCGACGGCGTACTGGCGGGGGTGGTCTGGGTCGACGGCGCGACGGTCACCGCGGTGGCCGGCCCACTGCGCGCCGACGAGGTGCTGTCGGTGGCGCGCGGGCTGCGGTGGGACCGATGACCGGCCCGGACACCGAGCAGGGCAGCCCGGCCACCGGGCCCGGCGGTCGGCAGGTCGACCGACAGAGCGTCCTCGTCGAGCGGGACGGCACGCCTTCCGGGGCGCAGGACGGCGGCTCCCTCGGCGCGGCGGCGCGGTTGGTGGCCGAGTTGCCGCCTGCGCCGGCGGTGTGGTGCTCGGGGCTGCGCAAGCGGTACCGGGGACGCACGGCTGTCGACGGTGTCTCCTTCGCCGTGGACCGGGGTGAGGTGGTGGGTCTGCTGGGCCCCAACGGGGCCGGCAAGACCAGCGTCATCAAGATCCTGCTCGGTCTGGTCCGCCCCGACGCGGGCGAGGTGCTGCTGCTCGGGCGGCCGGCACGCGAGCCGCGGTCCCGCGCCCGGGTCGGCTACCTGCCGGAACTGTTCCGCTACCAGCCGTGGCTGACCGCGGCGGAGGTGCTGGCCCTGCACGTCCGGCTCGCCGGCGCGGACGTGCCGCAGCGGGAGCGGCAGGAGTGCCTGGCCGCCGTCGGGCTGGCGGACCGGGCCGGCGACCGGGTGGGCGGTTTCTCCAAGGGCATGCAGCAACGTCTCGGGTTGGCCGTGGCGCTGGTGGCCCGCCCGGAACTGGTCGTGTTGGACGAGCCGACCAGCGCCCTGGATCCCCTCGGCCGGGCCGACGTACGGGACCTGCTGCTCTCCCTGAAGGCCCGGGGCGTGGCCGTCCTGCTCAACTCGCACCTCATCGGTGAGGTGGAGCGGGTCTGCGACCGGGTGGTGATTCTCGACAAGGGGCGGGTGGCCGCCGCCGGCACGCTGGCCGAACTGCTCGGTCGACGGGAACTGCGACTGCGGCTCGACGGGGTGACCGAGCCGGCCCGCGACCGGTTGGCCGCAGCCGGTCCGCTCGCCCAGGAGGGGAACCTGTACACCGTCACGCTGCCGAGCGAGCCGGAACCGACCACCGTGCCGCAGCTGGTGGCCGACCTGGTCGGCCTCGGGGTGCGCGTGCACGCCGTCGAGCCCGGGCGGGTCAGTCTCGAGGAGCGGCTGCTGGCCATCCTCCGTACCGGAGGGGAAGGGCGATGACCGTCCGGACCGTACTCACCGTGGCCGCGCTCACCCTGCAGGAGGCCGCGCGGCGGCGGGTGTTGCGCTCGCTGGCCGCGTTGACGATCGTGCTGCTGGCGCTCAGCGCCTGGGGGTTCTCCCGGATCGACGCCGAATTCGGCGGGCTGACCAGCGGCGAGGCGCGACTTGTCGCGGCCATGGTGCTCAACCTGGTGATGTTCGGCCTGAGCCTGATCGCCGCACTCGGTACGGCGTTCCTCGCCGGTCCCACCCTGGCCGGCGACATGGAGTCCGGGGCGGCGCTGGCGATCCTGGCCCGACCGGTGCACCGCTTCGCGGTGCTGGTGGGCAAGTGGCTCGGGCTGATCGCCTTCGGGGCCGGCTTCGTCGCCCTGGCCGGCCTGGCGCAACTGCTTGTCGTCCGGGTGACCGTCGGCTACTGGCCCCCGCAGCCGGTGACCGGTCTGGCGTTGCTCGCCGCGCAGACAGTCGTGCTGCTCACCCTCGGCCTGCTGCTCTCCAGTGTCAGCTCACCGATGGCCTCGGGTGTGGTGGCCGTCGGCCTGTTCGGGGCCACCTGGATCGCGGGGGTGGTGGGCGCGTTCGGCACCGCGCTGGACAACAACAGCGTGGCCCGGGTGGGCACGGTCTCCCGGATGCTGCTGCCGACCGACGGGCTGTGGCGCGGTGCCATGAACGCCTTCCAGGACCCGACAGTGCTGCGGCAGTTCGGCCCGGCCATGCAGGGCCACCCGTTCCTCAGCGACGCCTCGCTCACCGTCACCTATCTGGCCTGGGCGGGACTCTGGGTCGTCCTCGTGCTCGGGCTCACCGGGATGGTGTTCCGCCGCCGCGACCTGTGATCCGCAGCATCCGTGCGGCGGCGGGCGTTGCCGCACGTCGCCTACCCGGTGCGTCGTCGCAGGACGCGGGCCAGCCGGCGGACGGCTTCGTCCATCAGTTCCGGTGCGGCGGCGGCGTAGGTGAGGCGCAGGTGCGCCGCCGGTGGTTCGGCGGCGTACCAGGGGCGGCCGGGAAAGACGACGACGCCGTCGGCAGCCGCGGCGGTGGCCACCGCGACGTCGTCGGTGCCCTCGGGCAGCGGCAGCCACAGATGCAGGCCGCCGCGCGGAACCGGCAGCCGGTCGGCCAGGTCCGGCAGGTGCCGGCGCAGCGCGGTCAGCAGCGCCTCGCGCCGGTCCCGCAGCGCGGTGCGCAGCGCCCGGTGGTGACGCGTCCACGCCGGGGCGGTGACGAACTCGATGGTGGCCTGTTGCAGTGGGCCGGCGACGAAGAAGTCGTCCAGCAACCGGGCGGCGCGGATCCGGGCGCCGGCCGGTCCGAGCGCCCCGATCGCGGCGACCCGCAGTCCGGGAGCGGCCGACTTGGTCAGCGAGCGCAGGTAGACGACGTGCCCGTCCCGGTCGTCGGCGGCCAGGGGCGGCGGGGCCGGTCCGTCGATGGTGAGGTCGCGGGCGTAGTCGTCCTCGATCAGGAACGCCCCGGCGTCGCGTACCGCCTCGGCGACCAGGGTGCGGCGGTGGGCGGCCAGGGTGGCGCCGTGCGGGTTGGCGTACAACGGTTGGCAGTAGAACAGCCGGGCACCGGTACGGGCGAACGCGGCGGCGAGGTGGTCGGGGCGTACGCCGTCGGCGTCGGCGGGGACGGGCACCACCCGCAGTCCCGCTGCCTCGGCGGCGGCCAGCGCGCCCAGGTAGGTCGGCGATTCGACGAGCAGGGCGTCGCCGGGCGCGGCGAGCGCCCGCAGCGCCGTCGACAACGCGGCCTGCCCACCCGGGCAGATCGCCATGTCTTCGGCGCGCAGTCCGCCGCCGATCTCGCGGGCGAACCAGGCGCGCAGGTCGGCCCGCCCTTCGACCGGTCCGCGCTGCCATGACGCGGGTTGCCGGGCGGCGCGGGTGAGCGCGGCGCCGAGTGCGGCCGCCGGTTGCAGCTCCGGGTCGAGGTAGCCGCCGGAGAGCGGAATCGCTCCGGCGGGCGGTAACGCCAGTAACGCCTGCAACTGTTCGTCGCCGGGGCGGCGGGGGCCGAGCGCGACGGTCTGCCAGGACAGATCGACGGTACGGGGCTCGACCGCTCGGGCGGCCACATAGGTGCCTTGGCCTGGCCGGGTCTCGATCAGCCCTTCCCGGACGAGGTGCCGGATCGCCTCGGCGACGGTGACCGGCGAGGCCCGATGGCGGCTGGTCAGCTCGCGTACCGACGGCAGCCGGGTGCCGGGGCCGGCGGCGGCTGCCGCCCGACGTAGATCTTGGATAACGCGGTCGGTTGCGTTACCGTCATTCATGAGAGAGAAGAGTAGCGCTACCGTGCGGCGGACGATAGCGGGCGACCGGGCGACCGGTCTCCTGCTCGGCGCGCTGGGTGTGCTCGCGTTCAGCATGTCGCTACCGGCCACCCGGGTCGCGGTGCAGCAACTCGACCCGTGGTTCGTCGCCTTCGGCCGTTGTGTCGGCGCGGCGGTGCTGGCCGGGGGCTATCTGTGGATCACCGCGGCGCCGTGGCCCAGTCCTCGCCAGTGGCGTCGGCTGTCACTCGTCGCGCTCGGCGTGGTGGTCGGCTTTCCGCTGTTCACCTCGTTGGCGCTGACCAGCCAGACCGCCTCGCACGGCGCGATCGTCATCACCGTACTGCCCGCCATGACCGCCGTGTTCGCGGTGCTGCGTGCCGGCGAACGCCCACCGCCGCTGTTCTGGATCGCCAGCACCGGCGGTCTGCTGGCGGTGCTCGCCTTCCTGGTCGCCAACGGCGCGGTGGTCGGCGCGCCGGCCGTGGCCGACCTGTTCCTGCTCGCGGCGGTCGTGCTCGCCGGGCTCGGGTACGCCGAGGGCGGCGCGCTCGCCCGTGAGCTGGGCGGTGCCCGGACGATCTGCTGGGCCCTGGTGCTGTCGTTGCCGGTCACCGTGCCGATCGTCGCCGCCGTCGCTGTGGCCACTCCCCCGCACGCCGACGCCGGCGGCTGGTCGGCGTTCGGCTACCTCACCGTGGTGTCGATGTTCCTCGGCTTCTTCGCCTGGTACGCCGGGCTGGCCCGGGGCGGCATCGCCCAGGTCGGTCAGCTCCAACTCGCGCAGCCCGTGCTCACCCTGGCCTGGTCGGCCCTGCTGCTCGACGAGCGGGTCACGCCCGCCTCGATCGTCGCCGCCCTGGTGGTGCTGGCCTGTGTCGCGCTGATCCAGCGCACCCGCACCACCGGGCAGGCGATCGTGGTCACCCCGGCGGCGGCCCGCCGACGGTGACGACGCCGGTTACGGCTTGCGCCCGACCGCGCAGTACTGGTCGATCGCGGCGGGCTCGGGATCGGTGCCCTCGGGCCGCCAGCGAGTGACCGAGACGACGCCGGGCTCGACCAGTTCCAGTCCGTCGAACAGGGCGGCGATCCGCTCGGGGCTGCGCAGGTGGTACTTCGGGTTGGCGGAGATGTTCCAGATCCGCACCGCCTCGGTGACCGCCTCGCTGGTGTCACTGCCGTCGTACATCGCCAGGTAGCTGCCGGACGGCAGGGCGGCCATGATGCTGTTGATGATCGACTTCGCCTCGTCGTCGGACTCGACGTGGCCGAGGACGCCCATCAGGATCAGCGCCACCGGCTGGCTCAGGTCCAGCGTCCGCGCCGCCTCGCGCAGGATCGCCTGCGGATCCCGCAGGTCGGCGTCGACGTAGTCGGTGGCCCCCTCGGGCGTACCGACAAGCAACGCCCGGGCATGGGTCAGCACCAGCGGGTCGTTGTCGACGTAGACGATGCGGGCCTGCGGGTTGACCGACTGGGCCACCTCGTGGGTGTTGTCGGCGGTGGGCAGGCCGGTGCCGATGTCGAGGAACTGCCGGATGCCTGCCTCACCGGCCAGATAGCGCACCGCGCGGGTGAGGTAGGCCCGGGAGAGCCGGGCGTTCTCCGCCAACTGCGGCAGGTTCGAGATGATCTGATCGCCGACCTCGCGGTCGACGGCGAAGTTGTCCTTGCCGCCGAGCAGGTAGTTCCAGATCCGCGCTGTCTGCGGCACGCCGGTGTCCAACGTGGGCCTGTTCTGTTCGCCGTCCGTTACGGTCACACCATCCGCCACGATCGCACCCTCGGTCTCGTTTGGATCCAGGTCGAGATATGGATGGAAAGTTTAGAGTCGATCCCTGACCGTACGCTCAGCGGCCCCCGTCCCACGCGGGTGTGGTGTGCGGCGGCGGTTCAGCCGACCGACATCGTCGACTCGCGCATCACCACGCGGCAGGGCAACTGTTCCGACCGGGGCACCGTGCCGTCGATGGCTTCGAACAGCCGCTTGCCGGCCACCGCCCCGAGGTGCTTGAGGTTCATGTCGACGCTCGTCAGGCGGGGACGGGAGTCGGCGGAGATGGCCTCCCAGTTGTCGAAGCCGATCACCGCTATCGTGCCCGGCACGTCGCGGCCGAGGTCACGAAGCGCGTCCAGGACACCCCGGCCGATCTGGTCGCTGCCGCAGAAGATCGCGTCGACCTCGGGATGCTGCTCGACGATCATGTGGGTGGCGGCTCGACCCCAGGACTCCTCCCACGACCCGAAGTAGGGCCGGTCGCCGACCATGCGCAACCCGGCGTCGGTCAGCGCGGCAGTGGCGCCTTCGACGCGGTCGCGGGCCGCCTGGAAGCCGGCTTCGCCGGTGATGTGGGCGATGTTGCGCCGCCCGCAGGAGAGCAGATGTTCGATGGCGAGACGACCGCCGCCCACGTTGTCGGCGGTGATCGAGATGTCCTTCGGATCGGCCGAGGGCGCGTAGACGTAAACCACCGGCACCGCAATGTTGCCGGCCAACGGCGGACGGGGGTCGGTGCGGGAGCCGACCACGATCAGGCCGTCGACCCGGCGGGAGAGCAGCGCCTGCACGTGGTGCTTCTCGCGGATGGCGTCGCCGCGCGCGTCACACAGGAAGACCGAGACCTGCCCGGCCCCGAAGGCGTCCTCGGCACCCATCAGGATGGGGATCGAGAAGCGCCCCTCCAGGTCGCTGGTCAGCAGACCGACCGTGCCGGTCCGGCCGCTGAGCAACCCGCGGGCCAGAGCGTTCGGCGCGAACGACAGCAGTTCCGCGGCTTCGAGCACCCGTACCCGCGTGGTCGCCCGCACCTCACCGCGCCCGTTGATGGCCTTGGACGCGGTCGCGACCGACACCCCGGCGAGCTTCGCGACGTCGCTGAGCGTGGGTGGACGCTTGGCAGGCACCTCGGACTCGGTCATGCGGTGCGTTCTCCTGACGCCGTCGGTCACTGAAACCTTTCCGGAATTTCGGCCGGGTGGCGGTCTGACGCCCGTCTCAACCCTTGTGGCTTGGCCGAACATTACACGGAAATCGGCGTCGGAAGACTCCGGGAGATCGCGCCGTGACTCGCGTCCCGAAAGCGTTTTTCGGACCTGCGGAGGCGGCTGTGAGGTGACCGGCCGGGACCGTTCGGGGGCGGCGCCGTCCGCGCCGCCCCCGACCCGGCGATCAGGAGGCGCTGACCGCCGGATACGCCGCCTCGATCCGCGTGGTGACCGGCTCGCCGTCGACCGTCCCGGTGACCACGACGGTCACCGTGCCGGCCGGGATCGCCGCCAGACGCGTGTTGAACGACTGGTAGGCGGGCTTGCCGACGGCGACGTCGGTGACCGTCCGCGAGCCGTACGCGGTGTCGAGTTCGATGGTCAACGGCACCTCGTCGGCGTTCACCGCGTTCACCGCGAGGTAGACCCGGCCGCCGATGAGCTGTGTGCGTACCTGGACCTCGACGTTCCAGGTGTGCCCCGGATCGAGTTCGGCGTTCGAGCGGGCGGCCTGCGTGACGATCGTGTTGCGCTCGGCCGCGGTGAACAGCCCGGCCTCGACGAACTCCCCGGCGATGCGGGTCACCGTCGACACGAACTGGCCGTGGTTGGCGAACGGCGCCTCGTCCCACACCAGATCGAGGAAGGTCGGACCGTCGGTGCCCGGCGACGGCACGTCGGTCACCGGGATGTCGTAGTTCGGCAGGCCGTCGTTGCGCTTGCGGTTGGGCACGCCGGTGTCGACGGCCCCGAACACCACTGTCGGTTCCACCCGCCGGAAGTACGACGACGCCGCCTGCGTGTCGCCGATGTAGTACGGCCGCAGTGTGAAGCCGTTCGCGGTGAACAGCTGGTCCCCCGCCGCGGTGGTGGCCGCCGGGGTGATCGCCGCGCGGGCGTAGTCGCCGTCGCGCTTGAGGTGGCGGTA
The DNA here is from genome assembly GCF_002879555.1 of Verrucosispora sp. ts21. Taxonomy (NCBI): domain Bacteria; kingdom Bacillati; phylum Actinomycetota; class Actinomycetes; order Micromonosporales; family Micromonosporaceae; genus Micromonospora; species Verrucosispora sp. ts21. The sequence continues at coordinate 12,050 of NZ_PNOZ01000109.1, forward strand.
CAGGGACAGTTCGCGGTAGTTGCCGCTGCCCGGGTTGCCGAGCACCTGCAGCAGGACGGGGCCCCAGAAGACCGACTGGGTGTCCGGACGGTCCAGCGCCCGCTCGATGCGGATGCTGAACGGCATCCGGATCTCGATGACGTCGCCCGGCTGCCAGGTGCGGCTGAGGGTCAGGTAGCTGTTGGCGGTGGCGGTGACCTGCTGGGCCACGCCGTTGATCGTGACGAAGAAGCCCTTGCGCACCCAGCCGGGCACCCGCAGCTTGATGTCCAGCGGGCCGCTGCCCTCCACGGTCAGTCGGGTGCGGTCCGCCCGCGGGTAATCGGTCTGCTGGGTGATGGTGAAGTCGCGCTCCGCCCAGGTCAGGGTCGAGGCGACGTACAGGTTGACCCAGAGGGTGTCGCCGTCGGCGGACTTGAAGTAGATGGTCTCCTGGTACTTGGTGTGGTTCTCCACGCCGGTGCCACCGCAGCAGGTGCCGGTGTTGCCGTAACCGCGGTTCGCGCCCGGGGTCAGCGGCTGGAAGTAGGTGACCTGCGGGTTGCTGACGGTGGTGGTGTCAGCGCGCGAGCCGGCGATCTGGTTGATCAGGCCCCGCTCGTAGTAGTCGAGGTAGGCCGCGTCGTGCTCGTGGAAGAACAGGTTGCGGGCCAGCTTGAGCAGGTTGTACGTGGTGCAGGTCTCCGCGCCGCCCTGGGCGATCGAGTTGGCGATGTTGCCCCGGTTCTGGAACAGCTCGATGTTGTTGTTGGAGCCCGGGTAGTTGCCGCCGGTGCCGCCGTTGGCGTACATGCGGTGCGGGACGACCATGCCGTAGAAGTTCTTCGCGGCCTGGAAGTACTCGGTGTCCCCACTGTGCTCGTAGACCCGCAGGTAGCCGACGAACTGCGGCACGTGCGAGTTGGCGTGCAACCGGTCCGGGCGGCGACGACCGGGGTTGTTCTGCGGGGTGACGACGAGGATGTCGCGGTTCTCGACGCAGGCGTCGAAGAGCGACTCCCGGTTGTCGAACAGTGTGGCGGTCTCCAGGTGCTTCTGGTCGCCGGTGAGCGCGTAGATCTCGGGGAAGACCTCGTTCGCGCCGCCGGTCTCTCCGGCGATGTAGAGGTCCCACATGTAGTTGAGGTTGTCCCGGGTGATCGGGCCGGTGTACGCCGGGTGGTTCTTGTCGCCGATGGTCAGTGCGAGGTGCGCCCAGCCGGCCATCTTGGCGACGACGTCGAGGGCGGTGGCGTTGTCGGTGTGGTAGTACGCGTCGAGCAGCCCACGCATGATCTTGTGCTGGGTGTACCAGGGCGCCCAGGTGTTGGTGGTCGCGTTGCTGCCGTACACCGCCCAGCGGGGCGGGCCGAGCCGCAGCACCGCGTCCTCCGGGATGGCACCGAGGTAGCCGGGGTGCGTCGGCACCCACAGCGGGCCGTCGCCGCTCTGGCTCGCCACGATGCCGCCGTCGCGGCCGTTGGGCGAGGCGTCGCGGATGGTGGTACCGCCCTCCTCCTCGAACCGGTACCAGGCGATCGACCCGCCGCCGGTGCTGCCGGCCGGGGAGTCCTGCAGGGACTGGATCTCCTGCGGGCTCAACGCCCGGTCGAAGATGTGGAACTCGTCGACGGTGGCGTTGAGCATCGCGTCGCCGTACTGGGACCGCCCGATCCACCGGTTGCCCGGATTGCCGAGGTTCGCCGGGCTCAGTGTCATGTTGGTGTTCTGGCCGACCTGCTCGCCGTTGACGTAGAGCGTCCCGGTCTGCTGGGTCAGGGTCACCGCCAGGTGCACCCACTGGTTGGTCGGCAGCGCCGTGGTGCCGTCGATGCGCTGCTCACCACCGCTGCCGCTGACGGTGATCGCGAACCGCGGCACGTTGCCGGTGACTCCAGCCCGGGGGGTCAGGAACATGTTGACCGTGGCGTTCTGCCCGAAGTCGAACAGCCGGCTCCAGCTCTGCGCGGCAGCGAGGTTCACCCAGGTGGCGATGGTGAAATCGGTGAGCTGGCTGATCGCCTCCTGGGGCAGCGTGACGTGTTCGGCCCGGCTGGGGCCGTTGAGCCGCAACCCGGTGCCGAACCGGCCCGACACCCGACCGATCTGTGGCTCCTCCGGATCTTCGGTGCCGGGGCCACCGCTGCCCATCCGTGCGGTGATCGCCGCCTGGCAGGCCGCGAGTTCGCCGACGATCCAGTCGAGCTTGCTCTTGAAGATCGGCTCGCCGTGGTCGGCGTAGCCCTGCGCCAGGGCGGTCATGACGTGGCCGGCCCAGTGGCCGCTGAGCAGACCGCCGTCCTCCCAGCCGCCGGGCGCGGTGACGCCGGCCGGGTTCGGCCGGCCGGCCTGGTTGTTGAACAGCACCAGGAAACGCCGCTCGTCGAGCTGCCGGAGATAGTTCTTCATCCGGTCGCGCTTCTCCTGGAACAGGCCGTTGCCCAGGGTCACGTCGCGCAGGCGGAACGGCCGGACCGGGGCGGTGGCACCGGGACCGAGGTCGGTCGTGGTCGCGGTGAGCACCCGCGGGGAGGTCGGATCGGGCCTGGCACCGGCCTGGGCCACGGCGGCCGGGAGGGCACCCGCGGCGACTCCGACGGCTGACGCCTGGAGAACCTGACGTCGACTGACGGGAAGCTTCTCGAATTGCGCCACAGTGGACCTTCCTTCCGGGTGGGGTGGCTCGGATCCATCGCGACTCCCCATGCGGTCCGCAACGCTCGCCGCGAGCCGGCGGCCTTGGGCCGGCCGGGTCCGAGCCATCGATGTCAGGAGTGATCCGTTGTTAGCGCTCACCATAGGGGCTTACGACGCTCCGTTCAAGGAAAAGTCCCTTGATTGACACCTCTCTGAAACATCCATATGTTAGCGCTAACTGATTCACAGTTGGGGAGGTTCGGTGGCCTTTGGTGTCTCGGAGTTGTGGGACCCTGCGGTCCGCCACGACCCACACCCCTTCTACGACCGGGTACGCGCCAGCGGCGGGCCGGTGCCGCAGGTCGACCCGGCCGGCAACCGGTTGTGGGTCGTCGCGGGGCACGCCGACGTGCTGGCCGGGCTCCGGCACCCCGAGATCGGGCACGAGATGCACCGGCGCGGCCCCGGCGGGTGGCAGCGCCGGCCGGACGACCTGCCCGAGGCGGCCCGGATCGAGTCCCGGCAGCTCATCAACCTCGACCCACCGGATCACACCCGGCTGCGGGGGCTGGTCAGCGGTGGATTCACCGCGCGGGCCGTGGCCCGGCTGGAGCCGTGGATCACCGATCTCGCCGACCGGCTGGTCGCACGGGCTCGCCAGCTGGGGCACATCGACGCCGTCACCGATCTCGCCGACCCGGTGCCGGTCAACGTCATCGCCGAACTGGTGGGCATTCCCGAGCCCGACCGGCCGCAGTTCCGCGCCTGGTCGGCGGCGATCGTGTCGGCCAGCCCGGACGGCCCGGCGGCGACGAGCGCCTTCGCGGCGTACCTCGACGAGTTGGCCGCCGCGCGTCGGGCGGCGCCGGCCGACGATCTGATCACCGCGCTGGTGGTCGCCGAGGACCGGGACGACCGGCTCGACCGCGACGAGTTGGTGGCCCTGGTGCAACTGCTGCTCATCGCCGGGCAGGAGACCACCGTCGACCTGATCGGCAACGGACTCCGGTTGTTGTTGAGCCATCCCGCGCAGTGGCAGGCCCTGCGGACCGACCCGTCGCTGGCCGCCGCGGTGGTCGAGGAGACGTTGCGTTTCCGGGGGCCCGTCGAGATCGTGCCGCCGCGGTTCGCCTTCGCCGACATCGAGTTGGGCGGCGGGCGGATCCCGGCGTACGACCGGGTGGGCCTGTCGTTGTGGGGTGCCAACCGCGACCCGGCGGTGTTCGAGCGGCCGCACGAGTTCGACATCCACCGCGCCGACGTGGGGCGGCACATCGCGTTCGGGTACGGCATCCACTTCTGTCTCGGCGCCCACCTGGCTCGGCTGGAGAGCCGGATCATGTTCGAACGGATCGCGCAGGAGTTGCCGGGCCTGCGTCTCACGGTCGACCCGGCGCAGCTCGACGGTTTCCGGCTGCATCACGACGGGCTGCCGATGCGGGTCTGAATCCGGTCCGGTCCGTCGTAGTGTCATGCTCCACCCCCCTGCGGGCCACAGGTGATGGTCGGGGGCCGCCCACGCGGCCCCCGACCGCCGTATCACTCGAACAGGGACAGGGTCAGCGTCGAGGTGTACGCACCAGCCTCGACATCCGCCGGAGTCCGCAGGAACAGATCCGCGTCAACCGTGTACTCGCCACCGGCGA
>NZ_PNOZ01000010.1:0-125061 GCF_002879555.1 Verrucosispora sp. ts21
CTCCCCGTTGCCAACGAGCGCCGCTAGCTCAACTGGCAGAGCAGCGGACTCTTAATCCGCGGGTTCGGGGTTCGAGTCCCTGGCGGCGCACCAGCAATCACACGACAGGCCCGGTCCGGTGGACCGGGCCTGATTCGTCTCCCCACGACTCGGATCACGACGCCGGGAGATCCGGATCCTGGCGGCGGCCACCCGGCCGGCGGCCAGAATGAGGCGATGCGAGCCGCCTACATCGAGCGCCCGGGGCCGGTCACCGAGATCCGCTACGGCGACCTGCCGGCGCCCCGCCCCGGCCCGACCGACGTCCTCGTCGACCTTGTCGCCACCACTGTCAACCACGTCGACACCTTCGTCCGCTCCGGGGCGTACCCGACGCCGCTGCCGATGCCCTTCGTAGTCGGCCGCGACCTGGTCGGCCGGGTCGTCGAGACCGGTCCCGGCACCGCCGGCTTCCACCCCGGCGACCTGGTCTGGTGCAACAGCCTGGGGTACGACGGCCGGCAGGGCGCCGCCGCCGAGCAGGCAGTGGTACCGGTGGAGCGGCTCTACCGGTTGCCGGAGGGGGTAGCTGCGGCGACTGCCGTCACCGTGGCCCACCCCGGCGCGACCGCGTACCTGGCGCTCTTCGTGCACGGCCGGCTGCGGGTGGGGGAGACCGTGGTGGTGGCCGGTGGCGGCGGCAACGTCGGGGCGGCCCTGGTCGCCTTCGCCGCCGCGGCTGGTGCCCGGGTGGTGGCCACCGCGTCACCACGGGACGCGGAGTTCTGCCGGCGGACCGGAGCCACCGAGGTGCTCGACCACCACGCCCCCGGCCTGGCCGACCGGCTCCGGGCGGCCTGCCCCGACGGCATCGACGTCTACCTCGACACCTCCGGGCACAACGACCTCGAAACGGTGGTGGACCTGCTCGCGCTGCGAGGGCGGATCGTGCTGCTCGCCGGCGCCCGGTCCCGGCCGGTGCTGCCGGTCGGGGCGCTCTACATGAACGACCGCAGCGTGATCGGCTTCGTCATCTCCCACGCCAGCACCGCCGAACTGGCCGAGGCCGCCGCCGCGGTCAACCGGATGCTCGCCGCCGGGCGGCTCGCCCCGCGCGCGGTGGTGCCGCTGCCGCTGTCCCAGGTCGCCGAGGCGCACCACATGATCGAGCAGGGCGAGCTGCGCGGACGGCGCGCCGTGATCACAGCGTGAACGTCCCCGAGCGGATACGCCTCCTGGCGGCGGGCCCGACCAGCGGCCTGCTATCGTTTCTCCCCGTTGCCAACGAGCGCCGCTAGCTCAACTGGCAGAGCAGCGGACTCTTAATCCGCGGGTTCGGGGTTCGAGTCCCTGGCGGCGCACCAACGAGCAAGGCTCCGACCTGGTGGTTCACACTGGGTCGGGGCCTTTGTCGTGTCCGGGCGTGGGTGGTGGTGGCTCGGTGGGTGCTCGGGAGCCGGTGGACCAGGGTGTCGTTGGTGGGACACGGCGGGGTGCTTCGGGACGCGGTCGGTGGCTGCGGCGCGGGATGGTCGGGCGGCCGGGGGTTGCGGCTGTCGGTGGTTCCGGATCGGTTCGGTGGGCGGTTCCCGAATGGGATCGGAGCCGGGGTCCGGCGATCTTGGCGGAACGCGGTATGCCGGTTCTGCGGCTTCCGTCGTCAACTCTTCGGCTGATCCGGTGAACAGTGATTATGGAAAACGTCTCACAAACCCCGTTTTGAGGGTGCGGGAGTCCCCTCGGGGCGTCACCGCGGTGCCGGATCGCCGGGATGGTGGGGCGTCGACGGGGTGGGGGATCATCGATGGGTGGCCGATGATCGTGAGCTGTCGCCTCGGCGGTGGCGGATCCTGTCGTTCCTGGCATTGCACGGCTGGGCCACCACGAGCGACATCGCGGTGGTGGCGGGGGTGCCGCGGTTGACCGCGCACCGGGACCTCACCTGGTTGCACACCATGGGCTTGGTGGGCCGGGAACGGTCGGCGGAGGACCGGGCGCACGCCTGGTGGTACAGGATCACCGGGGAGGGCACCGAGCTGCTGGATCGTGATCTCGTCTTGTCGGGGCGGCCGGTGCCGTTGCGTCTGGGTCAGCGGGACTGGGGTGCGGCACACTACCTGCTGTTCCTGCCGCTGCTCGCGGTGTCACGCCAGGAGCCCGCCCGGTGTGGGCTGTTCCAGTGGTTGACGACTTTGGACACGTCGGTGTGGCTGCGGGAACGGGGCCTGGCGCATCTGCGTGCTGACGGGTACGGCGTGTGGCTGCAGGACGGCCGGTGTCTGCGGTTCCTGGTGCACGTCGATCCCGGCCCGGTTGGTGAGGTGATCGCCGAACGAGAGCGGTCAACTCTCGGACTCGGTGCTGTTCTGGCTGGCTATCGGCGCACTGACCCGGTCTTGCCGGTCGGCGTGGTGCTGGTCATCGCTCGGGACGCGGAACGGGAGGCCAACCTGCTCGCTGATCTGGTGAGCCGGCCATTGCGGGCACCGGTCGCGATCACCACCGTCGACCTGCTGCACCACCACCGACCGCACGAGCAGGTGTGGGGGGTGCCGGTGGAGGGCACCGCACGTCACCGGCTGATCGACCTCCCTCCTCAGCCGGAGCTATCCCGGTTGATTCGAACGTAGTTGGGCCGAAGTAAGTGAATGCGTGGGAGCCGCCATGGATCGGGCACCCTGAGGAGCGCCGGCCGCATGGAGTATCCGCTTCTGCCGAGAAGGAACACTGACAGCCCACTCCTGCGCCAAGCTCCTCGGACTTGCAGAGCTTTCCGACGCCGATTGAGGTTCCCCCCGGGATGTGGACACCGGCTTATGCCGCGATCTGGTGCAGCGTAGTCGGTGTGAGGGTCTGTTCGTAGTCGGCGGGGCTGAGGAAGTCCAGCGCGGAGTGGCGTCGGCGGTGGTTGTAGAAGGCGATCCATCGGAACACGTCGCGGCGGGCGTCGGTCTCGGTGGCCCAGCGACGTCGGTCGACGTCGAGTTCACGTTTGAGAGTGGCGAAGAACGCCTCTGCCAGGGCGTTGTCATACGACGAGCCGGTTCGCCCCATCGAGCGGCGCACGCCGTGCTGTTGGCAGGTATCAGCGAAGGCGCCGCTGCTGTATTGGGCGCCCCTGTCCGCATGGAAGATCACCCCGTCGACCCGGCCGCCACGGGCAGCGACTGCGGCGTCGAGAGCGTCGATGACCAGGCCGGTGCGCATGTGGGTGTTGATCGACCAGCCGATCAGGCGTCGGGTGGCGATGTCGATGACCGTCGCCAGAAACAACCAGCCGGCCCCGACACGCAGGTAGGTGATGTCGCCGCACCACCGCTGGTCCGGTGCGGCGGCGGTGAAGTCTCGGCCGATCAGGTCCGGTGCCGGCGGGGCGCCCGGGTCGGGGATCGTGGTGCGCTTGCGGCGGCGCAGATGCCGGCCCACCACGTCACGCTGCCGCATGATCCGCTCGACCCGCTTGCGGTTGACCCGCACGCCGTGGGCGCGCAGCTCGACGGTCACCCGCGGCGACCCGTAGGTGCCCCCGGAGTCGGTGTGGACCACGGTGATCTGCTCGGCGAGGGCGTCCTCGTCGGCGGCGCGAGCCTGCCGGGCCGGCTCGCTGGCCGTCCAGCGGTAGAACCCGGAGCGGGAGACCGCCAGGATCCGGCACAGCCGCTTGACGCCGTAGGTGACGCGGTGGGTGGAGATGAACCGGAAGCGGCTGGTCACCGATCCATCTCCTTCGCGAAATACGCGGCCGCCTTACGCAGGATCTCCTTCTCCTGCCGCAACTCAGCAACCTCACGCCGCAGCCGGGCGATCTCAGCGTCCTTGTCCCCCACCGATGGCGTGTCCCCACCCGATGCCGGACCCGTGCCGGTCTGCCGCTCCCGCTTACGGACCCAGTTCCGCAGGGTCTCGTGACTCATTCCGAGCTCACGGGCGACCTGGTTGATCGGCCGCCCCGACGAGTGCACCAGGTCAACCGCGTCACGCTGGAACTCTTCCGTGTACTTCGATGGACGCCCCAACAGGGACACCCCTTCCTCTGGACCAACGTCCAGTCTCAGGGTGTCCACATCTCAGGGGGACGCCCAGATAGCCGTAACAAGGCCAGCGGCAAGGACATCACTGTCGATCGGAGCCGGCGACTCCCGTTTATCTGCGTCTCACGAGCACGAAACGAACTCGCCGTAATCCTCTACGCCTTGTCCGACACTGGTCCAGAGCGGCCGGCCACGAGGCACTTGGCACCGTGCCAGTGACGGGCGCCGAGCTCGCATTAGGAGAGGAGGAGGCTTGTTCAGCCAGCCTTCCAGGACAAGGGCCGGAATGCCCAGCGCCGCTACCGCCAGAGCGGCGGGCAGCGATCTGCAGCGCGGCCATCGACCCGTCCGATCCTTCGATCCAGGCAACGGGCTCGATGCCACCAACCGCCACTTGAGATTTTGATTCTGATCATGGCCTTCTCGCTACCCCGACCGTCCGGACGATGGAGTGGAACACAGCCGCTGGCTAAGCTTCACCGCCGTGATCACACTCTCCGCACCATCGTGGACCGACACCGGCGGCTTCTGGATCGCGCTCGCCGCTCTCGTAGCCAGCATCGCAGCGCTCGGTGTCTCTATATGGTCGGCCTACTCGGGCCACCAATCCGCCATAGCAGGTCGCGAATCCGCCATGCACGCCGGCACCTCGGCCAAGGCGGCCGAGGCTGCGGCCGATAGCTCTAACGTTGCCGCTCGCGCGGCGGAGAAGTCGGCTGATGCAGACGGAAAGGTGGCGCGTCTTGAGCTTGACCGGGATCACGAGGCGTATCGGCCCGTTATGCCTGGGCCGGACGGTTTTCAGGTAGTTCGCGAGTCGCTGAATACCGTGCCCGAACTAGAGAAGAATCACCGGCTGGTCTACGAATTTACCCCAGCTCGTACCTACCGCGTTGTTGGCGAGGCCGTCTATCGGTCTGGAAGCCCGAACCCGATGACGCTATCGATGCCGCTTCTCTGCCGCGCTGGGGTGCCGGTGAGGATCGTGTTCGAGGACCTTGTCATGGAAAAGCAGCGTTCGGATTTTTCGATGCTGCGGTTTAAGTTCTGGCCCCCAGCCGAGGTTGACTTGGTCGAGCACTGGACATGCAGGTGCGAACGTCCCCTCGAATCGGATGGCGCACCACATTGGGAGGCGACTATTGCAGTGGGCAGGCCGCAGGGCTGGCCAATTGCGCGCGTCGGAGTGCAATAGTAGCGACTGACTCACCGTCGGAATTGATAAGAGCCGGCATCCGGGCGGCTTAAAGGCTAAAGCTGAGATCGGGCGGTGAGGACTAGAAAAGCTTGATGGGGGCCTGGTGTAGATCATGTTGAAACTCTCGTGGCACTCACATGCCGCAGATCGCGCGGCTCGCTTCGCGCTCGGTGCGGCCATCCTAGATGCCGGCGAGATGGCGTTGTAGGTTCAGATGCGCGAGTTGGCGCCGATGGAGGGCGCGGCTGCCGATGGCGCTGCTGGTGGTCGGCCCTGCCTGCCCTACGCTGACGCAATGAGGGAACGGGGCGTGAATCAAACTCCAGCGCTTGCCCTACCTGGCGGGCGCTGATGGATCGGCAGACCGCGGTGCCGACCCACGTGCTCCCAGACGAGATCCGGGCTGACGTGGAGACGCTGTGGCGATACCACGACATGCGCCACGAGCTCAGCCCGTGCGACGTGGGCATCGGGCTGGGCAGCCATGACCTCGGCGTTGCGGTGGTCGCAACGCGGCTGTTTCAAGCAGGCCTGTTCCCATGGATCGTTTTCACCGGTGCGAACGCCCCGACCACTGCCGAAAGGTTCCCGCGTGGAGAGGCGGTGCACTACCGCGAGTACGCCGTCGAGCAGGGTGTGCCCCCGGAAGCGGTTCTCGTGGAGCCGCGTGCCACGAACACCGCCGAGAACCTCGAGTACTCCCGCGCGCTCCTGGCCGAACGACAAATCGCGGTGCGGTCGGTGCTGATCATGTCGCGGCCCTACCAGCAGCGTCGGGCCTACGCCACCTGCAGGTTGATGTGGCCGGAGGTCGAGGTGGTGTGCGCGTCGAACCCGCTCGATCTGGACGGCTATGTGCGCAGCATTGGTGACCCACGGCGGGTGGTGGACATGCTGGTGGGCGACACGCAGCGGATCGAGGTGTACGCGGATCGCGGGTTCGCGATACCGCAGGAGATGCCGGACGAGGTACGGGCGGCCTTCGAGCGCCTGGTAGCGGCTGGCTACACGAGCCGGCTGATCTGAGCCCAGCTACCAGCGCGGCCTTCCCGACCGGACGCCCATCCGGTCGCTGAGTTCGACGGCCAGTCGAGGTGGCCGGGGGCGGGTGAGGATGTCCCGGATGAGGTCGCGGGAGAGCTGGTGGTAGCGGACCTGGTCGGGGCCGATGACCTCGGCGTCCAGAAGCGCGGCGAGCGCGTCGTCGATGCGGTTCCACCGTGCGAGGGCTCGGGCGGTTTCGATGGCGTGCCGTACCTGCCGCTCGACGGGCACGGTGCTGGTGTCGAGTGGGGCGCCGATGGCGATGGCGCGTTGCACGTCGCCGAGTTCCATCGCCACGGTCGTCTTGTGGATCGACACGTTGGTCGGCCCGAACGCGGTCCACACGTGGTTGCCGTCGGCACCGAGCCGCTGCGCGGCGGCATCGGCCTCGGCGATGTGGGTGTCGGCCGAGGCGCGGTCGTCGTCTCGAGCGGCGGCCAGCGCGCAGACGAGGTGCAGGCTGCCATAGACCGACAGCAGTTGCGGAGTGGGTTTGGCGAGGCGTGGTTCCAGGAACTGTGCTGCCGTGGCGGCGAGGCCGCGGGCTTGGGCGTATTCACCGATGGACGCCAGTGAGTGCGCGGCGGAGCGGCTGAGTGAGCCGATGACGACGTGGTCGTGGCTGGCGTTGGCGGCGGCCAGCCCTCGGCTGGCGGCGGTCCACGCGAGGTCACCTTCGCCGAGCTTGGTGAGGAACAACGCGGCGAGTTGGTGGGCGTAGGCGGTCATCGCATGCGCGCGCTGGCCGTCGTCTCCGTCGTACGCCTCGGTGGCGGTGAGGCAGTCGTGGATGAGGTAGGGCAGCCGGCAGGCGAGGGTGCTGTACCGCGAGTGCTGGTAGGCGGTCCAGATCTCGGCGACATCGTTCTCGATCTCGCGCAAGGCAGGAGCCTCGACGTCCCCCGTGCGGGCCAGCGCTGGCGCGAGGTGACGATAGTCGTGAAGCGCGGCCCGCAAGGCCGGGATGGTCTCGCGCCCTGAGTCGTCCGACCACTCGAACAGGCGCGGTGCACCGATCAGGTCGCCGAGGGACACGTCGAGGGCCTTGGCGATCGCGCGTATGACCGACAGCCGGTCCAGGTCGGCGCGGTTCGTCTCGACCTTGCGTAACCACTCCTGCGTCTTGCCGACCAGACCGGCCAGCACCTCTTGGGAGAGCCCTCGCCGGCGCCGGTAGAAGGCGACGCGCTGGCCGATCGTCATGTCGTCCGTCATCCCTCGCACACCATCACCCTGCCCGCTGAAGGCCGCCGGACCCGGTACGGATTTTCCCGGTCCTCCGGACGGACCGCCCCTACGTTCAGTTCACCCCGGATCACCGGCGTGTGTCGATGCCGGTGTCAGGGATGACTGACAGGGAGCTGCAGATGGAGGGATCGATGAGCGGCGCACCGCACCACGGCTTGGGCCGCTGGCTCGGCCCTTCCGGGAGCGAACTGTCTCGGCGCCTTCCCCGCCTGCGTACCGCCATGAGGGCTGCGCGGGTGGGTGATCGGCGGTCTGCTCCCAGCCGCCGTGATGCGGCGGCGGGCTCGCCATTCCCCCGGCGAGCCCGCCGCTCATCGTCCCTGGTGGGGGTGGCGGCATGACGGTGTACGTCTCGCGTAACGCCATGGTCGGCCAGTCCCGACGCACCGAGCCCAGGGGAACGTCCTCGCAGTGGCAGGTGTGGCCGGCTGATCCGCCGCTGCTCACCTTCGTGTGGCGTCGGCTGTTCGAGCAGCAGGCCCGCGAGGGCGGTCGCCGGTGACCGGCCAGCAGCGTCGTCTTTCGGCGAATCGGCTGGCGCCAGCCGGGGTGGAGCATCTGCCGATGCGCCCGCTGTGGCTGTGCCGCCGGTGCGGGCAGCCGTGGCCCTGCGGCGCGGCGAAGCTCGCGCTCCTGGCCGAGTACCGAGAAGTGCCGGTGAGCCTGTTCCTCTACCTGGCCAGCTGCCTGCACGACGCGATCGATGACCTGCACCGGCTCAACCCGAGCGTCACGGGAAGCGCCGCCGACATGTTCGACCGGTTCCTCGGCTGGCCGGCCCGGCATACCCACACCTACCGCGTCAGTACCCCCACGGTCGCCAGCATTGAGGAGGCCCCCTCGTGAACGGCATCGGCCTCATCAACGCCACCGGCCAACCGGCGGTCGCCGGCAGGTTCCACACTCTGGTCGTGCAGCCGACGAGCTTCTGCAACCTCGACTGCACCTACTGCTACCTGCCCGACCGGAGATCCCGGCGCCTGATGAGCGGCGCGGTCGCGCAGGCCTGCGCCGAGTCGATAGCCCAGCAGAACAGCGGTCATCCGGTGAGCGTCGTGTGGCACGGGGGCGAACCCACCGCCACACCCATCGGGCTGTTCCGGGACCTGTTGGCCCCGTTCGAGGAGCTGCGGCGCGCGGGGATGGTGCGTCACGAGATCCAGACGAACGCGACGCTGATCAACCAACAGTGGTGCGAGCTGTTCACCGCCTACGGGTTCGAGGTCGGGGTCAGCATCGACGGACCGGGCGCGTTGAACCGGAACCGCCTCGACCGGGCCGGCAACCCGACGGACGCCCGAACCCTGCGCGGCATGCAGAGCCTGGCCGACGCAGGGGTGCCGTATTCGGTGATCTGTGTGGTCACCCCGGAAACCATCGACCATGCGGGAGCCCTCGTCGACTTCTTCACCGGTCTGCCCGGCTGTCAGTCGGTGGGCTTCAACATCGAGGAGCAGGAGGGCACCGACCGGGCACCGGTGTCGGAGGATGCGGCGTACCGGTTCTGGCAGCACCTCATCAAACGTCGCGTCGGCGGCAACCCGCTGCGGATCCGCGACGTGGACCGGTTGGCGGACTATCTCGCCGCCACCCGCGCCGGACACATCGACCACGCACCGTACGAGCCGATCCCGACTGTCTCCTGGGACGGGCAAGTGGTCCTGCTGTCACCGGAACTGCTCGGCATCAACGAGCCGCGATACGGCGACTTCATTGCCGGCAATGTCCTCCAGCAACCCATCACCGCCGTGCTCGCCCGCGCCGGCGACCTGGACTACGTCGCCGAGTTCGTCACGGCCCTCAACGACTGCGCCGACCTCTGCGCCTTCTACGACTTCTGCCGCGGCGCCCAGGCCGGCAACCGCTACTTCGAGCACGCGACGTTCACCGCCCGCGAGACCACCTACTGCCGAACCACCCGACAGGCCCTCGTCCGCGCCGCCGCGGATCACCTCACCCCTTACGGAGGAGCACCATGACCAACGCACTCGCGGTCCTCGTTCACGCCGCACCCGAGCAACTCGCCCGCCTCGGCGTTGACCCGCAGCGGTCGGTAGTGTCGATCGACGCGGCGAAGTTCGACAACCGCCCCACCTGGGATAACAAGGGTAAGTTCGACAGTCGACCCGGCTGGGACAACTGGAACAAGAACAAGTAGCCCCCGCCACGGGGCGCGCGGGGTGGCGTGCCCACCCCGCCCCCACACAGGTTGAGGACACATGCGCACCACCACGATCGGCGACGTGAAGGTCCTGCTGCCGGACCTCGAACCGGACGACCTCGACACCACGATGGACCTGGACGGCGGCCTCACCGAGGCCCTCGTCGAGGGCGCCGCGTGGCACGGCTCGCACCTTGAGGACGTCAGCATCCGCAGCAGCCTGATCATCGGCGTGGACCTGAGCGAGAGCACCTGGGAAGCCAGCAGCCTCTACGGCTGCGAGATCACCCGCACCGACTTCTCCGGAGCGACCCTGACCGGCATCACCATCGAACGGTGCGCGATCACCGGCTCCCGGTTCACCGGCACCAGACTCACCGACGTGCGCCTGAAGGATGTCCTGTTCGACGGCTGCCGCTTCGACTACGCCACCCTTCAACGTGTCACCGCCTCCGGCTCGGTCGCGTTCATCGACTGCACTCTTACCAACGGCGCGTGGTCTTCCTGCCGACTGCCGCGCATGGCACTGCGATCATGTGACCTGGGCGGTCTGGAACTTGACTCCTGCCACCTCGACGGGGCCGACCTGCGGGGCAGCCGGCTCCAGGGCGTCAAGACGCCGCTGGACAACCTGCGCGGCGTCACCCTCGGCGAGGACCAACTTCCCGACCTCACCCAGCTGACCGTCGCCGCCCTCGACCTCACCGTTCGCAACGACTGAAGCCGAGGAGGCATCGTGGTCGCTGAACCCGCCGGCAGCCCGGACACGATCCTCGTCTGCATCCGGGGTAACTCCGGCTCGGGTAAGAGCAGCATCGCCCGCGAGCTACGACGCCGGCACGGCCGGGGCTGCGCCCTGATCGAGCAGGACTACCTGCGCCGCATCCTGCTGCGCGAGCGAGACAAGCTCGGCGGTGTCGCACCAGCGTTGATCGCGCAGACGGCTCGGTTCGCCCTCGACCACGGCTACCACGTGGTCTTGGAAGGCATCTTGCACAGCAGCCGCTACCGAAGCATGCTGACCGCCCTGCGGGACGGCCATCGAGGGCGGTCGCTGTTCTGCTACCTCGACGTGTCCCTGGCCGAGACCCTGCGCCGGCACCTCACCCGCCCGCAGGTCAGTGAGTTCACCGCCGAGCACATGAGCGGGTGGTACGCCGCCCATGACGTCCTGGGCTGGCCCGACGAACTCGTCCTACCCGAGACCACCGGGAGGCCATCGCCGCTGCCGCCGGGCTACCCCAGACCGGACGCGACGACGACCTGCTACCGAACTTTCCGTCCCCGTAGAGCAGCCAAGCCGGCTACCGGTGTCGGCACCGTTCGCCAACGCCGGTCCCGAGTGGCCAGACAGCCCGCCAAGCACGGCGACTGCGACGGCACGGAGCTCGCCCTACCGCGCCTGCATGAGCCAACTCTCAATGACTGTGAAGTCGTGCTCGGTCAGTCCGCGGCGTGGGTCGACCCGATGCAGCAGGGCCGGACCGTGGTAGTGAGTCGATACCCACTGCTGATCGGCGTGGGAGATCTCGTCGTCGATCCAGACGAAGGGGCGTCCGTGCGCCAATTCGACCAGCCCACGGGTCTTCCAGTGCAGGACGCCAATCTCGTCGGAGTCGGGCCAGTCCACGACTGGCAGGGCAGGTAGCCCGAGTAGCGGTGCGAGCACGTCGTTCGCGTCGCTCATCCATGTCGTCGCCCACACCAGATCACACGGCAGGGCCTTCAGCCGGCGGCCGTGTTCCGGATTGACCTTGTGCAGCAGGGGATGGGCGTCGGCCGATGGGACCGGTGTCTCGGTGTGGCCGTGCCGCATCCCCTGCTGACCCGCCGTGGGTGTGCCGAGCGGGATGAGGGTGCCGTCCACGTCGAGGAACAGCAAGGGACGCGGCGCAGGGGCGGACATGACCGAGAGGCAAGCCCTCGCCCCGCCAACGGCTACCTCCACGCGCTTGCCCCAAGGCCATTCGTCGCGCCGGCGCTCCCGGCGGTCGGCACTCACGCGCCGCTGACGGCGACCACGGCAGGGCGGCGCCGGGATGCATCTCACCGGGCTCTTTCCGCTCCGGCGGCGCTGTCGTGCCCGGACCGGGCCACCAGGACCACATTCCACATCCTCAACCAAGGAGTTCACGTGTTTTCGTTGACACCTTCAACGATTGCCGTAGGCATTGGCAGTGACGAGTTCCGGCTTGATCCCCGTTCGGGGGTCGGGCTTGGCGTCAGCATTGACGTCAGTCTTCAGCCGGACCCCCGAAGCGACCCCCTGTTTCCTCTCACACAGCAGGTCAGCGCGTCTGTCAGCGCCGTCGGCTTGTCCTGCGACAGACCCTGCCTGGTCTCGGGTCTCTCCCCCTGGGGCTGGCATTCCGTTCCCGGAAAGGAGGTGGTAGCTGGTGGATGATCCGGTCCTTCGGGTCCAGTCCCAGCTGACCGGCCGTGATCGTGTGCTGCTGGGCTGGTTGTACGACCACGGCGTGCTGACATCGTTCCAGCTCGCGAACGCCCTGTTCCCGTCGTTGGACTTCTGTCAGCGGCGGCTGCGGACCCTGTACCGGTTGCGGTTGGTGGCCCGGTTCCGGCCGCAGCGGGCCGACGGCGGCTCGTACCCGTACCACTACGTCATCGACCAACTCGGCGCCGAGGTCGTCGCGGCCAGCCGCGACGAACGCCTGCCGCGGCGGGACCACGCCCGGGTGGAGCGGCGGCGGTGGACCTCGACCCGCAGCCTCGCGCACCGCCTTGGGGTGAACGGCTTCTTCACCGACCTGGCCGGGCATGCCCGTACTCATCCGGGCACCGGGCTGGTGGAGTGGTTGCCGGAGGTGGTGTGCCAGCGCGCCGGGACGTTCACCAGCCGGCTGGATCCGGGGCTGGTGCGGGCGTATCAGCCGCGGGTGCGCCCGGACGGCTACGGCCGGTGGGTCGAGGACGGTGTGGAGGTGCCGTTCTTTGTCGAGTACGACACCGGCGCCGAGCAGTTGTCGATCCTGGCCGGCAAGGTGGACGGCTATCGGGAGCTGTTCGCGACGATCGGGCGGGCGTGGCCGGTGCTGTTCTGGCTGCACTCGGCCGCTCGGGAGCGCAACCTGCGCCGCGTGCTGGCCGACGGGCCGCTGTCGGTGCCGGTTGCCACCGGGGCCCGCGACCACGCCGCGACGGCGGGCCTTGGCCCGGCAGAGGCGGTGTGGGCCGTGGCCGGCGGGGAAGGGCAGCGGCTGCGGCTGGCGGATCTGGCCCGGGTATGCCGTTGACGTCTCCAGCCGGGCGGGTGAGGCCGCGTGATCGGCGACAGCACAACGGCGGAGGACGTTACCTCTGCTGAGGAGCGGACTGCGAGGGCTGGCGTCTGTCACGGATCTGTCGTGAGCGGCTCGGCCGGTGCTGACAGATCCGTGAGAGCCCCGGACGTCCGCTCCCACCGCGATGTGACCGCGTCCCCGTCCGGCGTCCGTGGCAGGCGGTCCGCAGCCGGCGTCTGGGCCGCGTGCCGACAGTTGTCCGACGCCGGGCCGGTCCGCCATCTGGACCGGCCGCCTGCGGCTGGCGGACGGGCCGTCGCCCCGGTCTGGGTCGGGGAGGTGATCGGCCACGACGGCACCGATCCCTGACCCGAACGCCAGTCCTCGCGGCAGTCGCGTCGAGGGAAGCGTCCAGGTCGTCATCATGCTGGCGATCGGCGGCGCAGCGGGGGCGGCCAGCTTCACCCACGTGCACAACGTGGCCGCCGCGCACGGCCAACCCGGCTGGCTGGCCTGGGCCGACGCGATCGTCCTGGAGCTGATGTCCATCGCCTCCGGCCTGGAACTGCGCCGCCGCAAACGCGCCCACACCTCCACCGTATTCCCGGCCACCGTGCTGGCCTGCGCCGTCACCCTGTCCCTGGCAGCGCAGGTCGTCGAGGCCGAACCCTCGGTCATCGGCTGGGTCGCCGCCGCCGTACCCGCGCTCGGATTCCTCGTCATGGTCAAAATCGCCCTCGGCCGGACCAGCACCGCGACACCCGCCACCGCCCGCCCGGCTGTGGACTACCGGCCAGATGAGGCCAGACGGACCGTTCCGGACAGCGGGCCGGACGAGACGGTACGGTCCGCTGTCACGGCGGGGGAGCCATCCAGCACCCGGACCGTCCGCTCACCGGAGGCTCGTCGCCGACATGGCGGACGGGACCGGCAGCGGCGAGCGGACCGGGGACCGTCCGCGCAGCCGTCCGGCGACGTGGCCGAGCTGCTGCTGGCGGCGCGCAAGATTCGGAACCGGCTCGCCGCGTACGGGCAGGCGCTGACCCGGGCGGCGCTCGCCGAAGCCCTCCGCGCAGCCGGTCACACCGTGTCCAACACCCGAGTATCCGAACTGCTCAAGACCCTCAAGGCCGAGTCGTCGGCACCACCCGAGCTGATCGTGGAACCGGTCATGCCGACCAAACCGACGCCATCGCCGCTGTCACCGAACCGGGGCAGAGGTGACCGAGTAGCCACTCCTGCGCCGGTCGACCCCGGCGGGATCACCCCGCTCCTACCGCACAGTCATCCATCTCACGACCAGGAGAACGCTGATCATGAACAGCCCCACGAATCCCGTTGACCAAACCACCCGCACCACGACCGACAGCACCACCGCGCCTGGCGTCGGGGAGGTGTGGACGGTCGAGCGCATCCGTGCCCTCGGCGTGACCACCACCCTCGCCACCACTGCATCGGTGCTCGGGATCAGCCGATCGCAGGCGTACCGGCTCGCCGCCACCGACCGGTTCCCTGTACCGCTGATCCGGGCCGGCAGCCGCATCATCGTCCCCATCGCCGGCCTCCTCCAGCTTCTGCTGGTCGACGACCCTGCTCCGACCGATAACGACCGACGACTTGAAGCCGACGCGAAGGCGAGCGTGGATGCGATGACCCCGCCACCAGCGGATTCCACCCGACACCGCTGGCGGCACCACACGAAGCATCCAGGAGACGATGAGTGAAGGGATCCACCTTCAAACGCTGCGGCTGCCGCGACAGCGTCACAGGCCGGCGACTGGGACGCTCCTGTCCTCAGCTTCGCCGGCCCGGCGGCGGCTGGTCCCGCACCCACGGCCACTGGCACTGGCAGATCGAGATCCCTGCCCGCGCCGACGGCACCCGCCGCCCACTCCGACACGGCCCGTACGCCACCCAGGCCGACGCCGACGCCGTCCTGGACCGCATCCGGGCCGCGCTCGCCGTCCCCGACCCCACCGATCCGCACACCACCGCGAACACCGGTGACCTGATCGAGGCCGCCGTCAAGACCGGTGCGCCCGTTCCCAGCCCGGACCAGGTCCGGCGCGCGCTGCACCTGGACATCACCCCGACTGAGCTGCCCACGATGGAGGCGTACCTGACCGACTGGCTCGCCGGGCGCAAGAACATCAAGACCGGCACCCTGCGCTCCTACGGAGGGCACATCCGGCTGTACCTGATCCCGTACCTCGGCCACCTGCGCATCGACCGGCTCCGCCCCGGCCACATCGACGCGATGTACGACGCCATCGACGAACGCAACACCACCATTACCACCCTGCGCGCCAGCCGCGACCCCGCCAAACGCGACCAAGTCAAAGGCCAGCGCACCGTCGGCCCGGCCAGCCAGCACCGCATCCACGCCACGCTGCGCAAAGCGCTCAACGACGCGATGCGCCGCCACCGGCTCATCGATATCAACCCCGCCCTCATGGTCGAGCTACCCCCAGCCCGGCCGCCCAGGCCGACCGTCTGGACCGACCAACGCGTCAAGGCCTGGCGCGAAACCGGCAAGATCCCCAGCCCCGTCATGATCTGGACACCCGATCAGACCGGGGAGTTTCTCGATCACACCCACGACGCAAATGACCGGCTCTACGCCCTCTACCACCTGATCACCTTCACCGGCCTCCGGCGGGGCGAAGCCTGCGGCCTGCACTGGGAGGACATCGACCTCGACGCCCAGACCCTCGTCGTCCGATGGCAACTTGTTCAACACGGCTGGGCCACTGCCATCGACACCCCGAAAACCAGCGACAGCGAGGCCGCAGTCGCCCTCGACGCCGAAACCGTCAAGATCCTACGCGCCCACCGCACCCGCCAACACCGTGAACGCCTCGCCGCCGGCGCCGCTTGGACCAAGACCGGCCTCGTCTTCACCACCCCCACCGGTGGTCGGCTTCACCCCGCCGACGTCACCGACCACTTCCACCACCTCGTCAGCAAGGCCGGGCTTCCACCTATCCGGCTCCACGACCTCCGCCACGGCGCTGCGACCATGGGCCTGGCTGCTGGCGTCCAGATGAAGGTGATCTCCAGTCGGCTCCGGCACTCCAACCCCCACTTCACCGCCAAGTTCTACGGCGATGTCCTCCCCGAGCTCTCGCACGCCGCTGCCGAGGCAACAGCGGCTGTGGTGCCCCGACGGCGAGGCGGCGGAGCGCAATCGGCATAGGCAGCCGGGAGCGACAGATGCTCGCGGTCGTGGACACCTCCCTCACCCCGGGGAGGTCCACGACCCCTACTCGTCCCTGAGAACCTCTTGCGAACCGAGGTTAGCGATCTTGGTTGGTAGGAGGTATTCCTCGATCTGCTCCGCGAGGTGCAGCGGCCACGGCAGGACGGTGGTGCCCCGTACGTACGGTGCTGCATCTCGCAGCTCGTGCGCCAGCGCGGCCCAGTGCTCGGGCTGGTCGCCGTCCTGGATTCCCGCCACGAGCAGCTCGATGAACTGCGGGTTCCATACCTGGGCCTTCGGCTTTGGGGCAGTGAGCTTGCCGTTGTGCTCGCCGGGGATCAGCTTCGACACGCCCTTCAACGCCCCGGAGTGCGTGCTGGGCTTGCCCGTAGTGCTGCCGTACACCCGAGGCGCCAGGAAGCGCCACAGACCCTTGGGCTGGCCTGTGTCATCGTCGGTTACGCCGTAGCACTCCGGCGTCTCGCCGCCTTCAGCGGTGCGAATGCGTACATGACGCAGGCCGGGCAGCTTGCTGATTGGCTGAGGTCCACCGCCGCCGAAGCCGAGGCTGTCGAGCTGGATGCGGCCGTTGGTGAGGGTGTTCCAGACGCTGCGCAGGTTCTGCGCATGGGTAAGTAGCAGGGTGTCGGCGAAAGCGCTGGTGGCTTCATCGATGACGTCCTTGGCGAACCGGACCACGTCGTCGGGGCCGCACTTGAGGTCCACGTTGACGTACTGCTTACCGACCTCCACGAGCCCGGTGTGCAGAGGCTGCCAGGGCACCTTGGGCGCACGGACTTCCACATGCTGACCGGTGGGGTCGACGAGCACGGCGACCGGGACCTGTCGCGCGAGCCCCCAGACGCGTCCCTTGTTCTGGCGGATCATCCAGATGGCCAGGAGGGCCGGCCGTCGGATGAGGGTGTTTTGCGCCGGCTCA
This sequence comes from Verrucosispora sp. ts21, assembly GCF_002879555.1. Lineage (NCBI taxonomy): Bacteria > Bacillati > Actinomycetota > Actinomycetes > Micromonosporales > Micromonosporaceae > Micromonospora > Verrucosispora sp. ts21. Next base: position 17,043 of record NZ_PNOZ01000010.1, read on the forward strand.
GGCAGCGGTTCGGGGCGTACGCCGAGCTGCCGGAACAGATCATCGACGGCTGCGGCGAACCGCTCTCGGTTCGGGTCAGAGGGCTCCCTGCCCTCACGGGCACGAGGGGGACGCTTCGGCTCGGCCACCGGGGTGACGAACTGGCTGAGCCGGCCCGTCCGCAGCAGGCCGTGCCGGATGGCGAACTTGGGATCGTCGCCGCGTCGCCGGCCCTGATAGGCGTCGGGGTGGGCGATCTCGACCAGGGCGATTGTCGGGTTCGCCGCCTCGCCAAGTGCGTCGGCGATGTGCTCGATGCGAGCCTCCACCGCGGCCTGGGGCCGGCGTCCGACTCGGTCAAGGTCGGCGCGAATCGTCGGTGCCGCCAGCCGGCGAATCCTGATGGTCGCCGCGCCAAGGTCAATGTTGGCCCCAGCCTCGTCCAGCTGCTCGGCACGGGGCATCGGGACACCGAGACGGGTGGCGAGCCGGTCGAGGGCGTATTGCGTGGCGCGGTCGGTGTCGGTGAGCAGTTCGATGTCCAGGCGCGGCCCGACGATCTCACCGAGGTAGTTGGCCGAAACCTGACTCTCGCTGATGCCCCCAAGCCCTTTGTAAACAGTGCACTTTTCGCGGGGGAGCGCCGCGGCCGGACGGATGTGTGGGCTGAGCTCGCTGATGACCCAGTCCATCAGCGGCTGGCGATCGGCGACCGACAGCCCGGCGCTGACCTTCTCAGCCGAGAGCATGCCGGTGCTGTAGACCAACGCAGCTGCGTCGCCGTGGCGCTGGAGGTAGTCCAGTGGCTTGTCGACCAGCTGCTGCGGGTCGGGCAGGCGGTCGAGACAACCGGCTTCCTTCAGTACCCTCGCGAGGGCGTCGTCCCAGCGTGGCCCATAGCTGTTCGAACCATCCCTCTCCGTCGCCCTGACCTGCTTGATCCGCGCCGTGCCGAAATGACGAGAGTTCTCTAGGCCGGCCAGGTACGGCACGGTCGGTGCTATGTACACCGAGTGGCCGTGTTCGAAGGCGAGCTTGCCTCGCATGGGCATCCAGCGCCGCACGCCGTACGACAGATAGACCAGCAGCTCATCACTGATGGGAAGCGTCTGCGCGCTGATTCCGATCTTGACCGAGAACGGGGTCTGGTCCTCGATCCGCTCCGGCGGCCAGGACATGATCTCCGAGCCGTCGGCGCTCGGGCAGCGCAGGAACCGCAACTCGTTGTGCGGGCACGTTGCGTCCGGGCGGGACAATGTCGCCGCGATCTCCATCGGGAGCAGACGCATGGCGCGCTGCCGTTCTTCGGGCGCGGTCAGGTCCAGGTGAACCGGCGACCAGGTGAGGTGGCTGGCGTGCAGCTCGGACAGGGCCAGGGAGATCTGCTCCGGGGTGCCCTTCTGCGCGCGTACCCACGCCGCGACCAGGTTGAAGATGGCTGTCGGGTTTACCGCGCGGTATGCGAGCAGCCATTCCTGGTCGTCGTCGCCGCGTCCAGCGTACGGAAGCGTGACGACGCAGTCGGGGACGAGGGCGGTGATCGCGTCGTTGAGTGAGGAGATTGGGATGCTGGCGACGTCGCCACCGCGCTGCGCCTGGGCGAGCCGGCGCAGCGGTTCCTTCCAGCGGCCAGGGAACCGCATGAGGTAGTAGGTGCGCTCGATCGGGGCTGCAGGATCGAGACGCAGGACGGTGACAGCGAGGTTGTCGTAGCGGGGTGCCATTCAGCGGTCTCCCATGTTGGTGAGGGCGCGGTACAGGGGCTGGTAGAGCGCCTGGACCAGGTGTCGATCGGTGTTGACGCCGTTAGGCTCGAAGTACGGGTTGAGCACTTCACGCATGCCGTGCAGCAGGCTGGTGCTGGCATCGTCGAGGTCGGTGTCGGTGTCGCTCCTGCGTGCAGTGACCGGTGCGAAGGCGGCGTCGCAGAAGTAGATCCTCGCGGCTTGGCCGCCGCGTAGGAGCCGGCCCACGACCTGCCAGATGGTGACAAGTTGGGTCCAGGCCACGCGTTGGCGCTCGTCCGTGCCGAGCTGGCTGTAGGCGACCATGGCGTGCAGCAACCGCCGCCACTGGCGCTGCGCGGCTCGGCGACGCTGGCTGCCGGCACCTACGAGGCGTTCGTGTGCCGGGCAGTCGTCGTCGAGCGGGTGCGGGCGTAGTTGTTCGAGGGCGTATTGGTTGATCCGCTGGGTGACGTAGCTGAGATCCTTCGGCCGCGGGTGAGGACGTACGAGGAAGAACGCGGTGCCGATGGCGGCCACGCCGTCGTTGTTGAGGATGTTGTGCCCGCGCTCGACGGCCAGGATGGGGGCGACCAGCAGCCACGCGTTGTCGGTGCCGAAATCCGCGACGTCGCCGCGGCGCAGCAAGTGGCCGTCGTCCCAGCCGGTTTCCAACTCGTCGTCGCCGATGAGGCAGCGCACTTGCCCCTCCCAGGAGGACTTGCGGCGAAGCAGCTCGTTGGTGACGGTGCGGGCCTCGGCGTAGCTGCCAACCAGCAGCATGACCTTCTGCCGGCCGGGCGGCAGGGCGGCTCGTTCCCGCTCCAGCCGGTTCGGTCGCCCGGGACCCGCGCCCGGCTGGGTCAGGGCCGCGACCATCTGCCGCAGTGCGCTCGCGCGCTCCTCCCCGTAGCGGCCGGACACCCAGATCGGGGTACTGCGTTCGCCTTGGTGCTGGATGTCAAGGGTGAAGGTGGTCTCGGAGATGGCGGCGAGTTTCTGCGGTGAGGGGCGCAGGATCGCCTCGACCGGCACGTCGATGTGGTAGCGAGGTGAAGTGCCGGCCCAGCTGGTCCCGGACAACAGCAGCACGTTCGGGCCCGGCCCATCGGCGGGAAACAGGTCCGGCAGGCCCACCAGCAGGGCCCGCCCTACGCCCGTGTAGCGGAAGAACCTGAACTCGCCCAGCTGGCCATCTCGGCGGTCAGTCTGGTCTTCGACGTACTGAAAGCCGAGCACGTTGCCCATCGGGGATTCGGGCACCGCGACGGCGAGGTCGCTGGGCGGTCGGCGTACCTCTGCCGGAAGCGTGTCGAACATGTCCAGCTCTGCCGCGACTTCCGGCCAGATTGCGAGCATCAGGTTGAGTCGGTGTGCCATTACCGCTACTGCGATCGCCAGCTCCAGCCGCCACACGTTGCGGTCGAGCTCTGCGGGTGCGATCTTCCTACCTTCGACCAACTCCCGGTCGCTCAGCTCGGTCAGCCACTGCCGGACGGTGTCCTCCCGCGTCTCCTCTTCCGTGTCGGACAGTTGCGCCTCGGCCAACGTGGCTAAGCCCTCGGCTACCTCGCCGGATGCTCCAGTCGGCTCGTCGATGAACGCGTTGAACTGCTCGCGCAGGAGCTTGTAGAGCGGATCGTTGTCCCAGCCGGGGTCCGGCCTGTGACCCTTCGTGGCGGTGTAGCCGGCCCAGTCCTTGGCAAGGCTGTTGAACAGGGTCCAGGCCGTGAAGTAGTCGGGGTCGAGCCAGTCCAACACCGGCTTGCCAGCCCGGACTCGGTCTCGCTGCAGCAACTGGTAGATGATGTCTGCTGCGGAACGGGCCTGGTTCAGGGCCGTGGTAAACCGGCGGATCTGCCGGGAACTGACCGGTGCGCGGCCGGTCGCGCGCAGCTTCTCCGCTACCCGCGCCCCGATCTCGTCGATCCACGCTTCCTGGCTGGGGCCAAGCAGTACCTGGGCGCTGGCGAACATCTCATCGAGGTTTGCCTGCACCTGGTCGGCCTCATCGACCAGGAATAGGTCGCTGCGTCGCCACGCCGCCTCCAGGTACCGCATCTGCTCGTGGCTCAGTGGTCCGGGCACAGGGGTGTGCACAAGACTCCATGGAGTCGCGATCCACACGTTCGCCGTGACCAGCCGGCGCGCGGCCTCATGCCGCTGGCATCGATGCCACAGGGGGCAGGTGCGCCGGGTTCCGTCCCGCCAGCCATCCACCGGAGCATCCGGATCGGTCTCTATCAGGTGCTGGCAGGGCGCCTCGCGCACCTCAAGTGGGGTGGCCTTGTCTCGGACCGCATCGAGCGGGCACGCCGTGCTGACCAGTTCGAACCCGTACGGCTCGGAGGGCACAAGCCGGCCAGGTGCCGGCGGCTGGAGTCGATGCAATCGCTCCGCGTGCCGGGTGCGGTTTTGCCCCATGACCGGCGCTGCCACCACGCCGTCGTAGCGGGACAGCTCGTGCGCCATGCGTAGTGCTGCCGAGTTGTCGCCGACCACGATCGTTATCCGCAGGTCATGCTGCGCCGCCCAGGTCGTCAGGATCGTCACGAGGGTGCTCTTGCCGACGCTGACCATGCCGACCATGTGCAGGATCCGATCGATGCAAAGGGTCGTGGCGTCGCCGAAGGTATGGTCGGCCAGCCGGATCTGCAGCGTGACGTCCTGCAGGCGCTCCTCCCATCGTTGAGAGGAACGCCCGGCCTCCAGATCGGCACCGTCCATACCTCGGGCGGTCTCCACCAACTCCTGCCACGTGACCTCGATCGGTGCTCGGGTCCGGGCGGCCAGGTCATGCAGAGCCGGAGCCGGCGCGGGCGGAAGGTTATCCGGTACCGTGACGCCCTGACCACGCGCCGTCGAGCTCATGCGGTATTGCCCAGGCGCGGCGAACCGCACGCCCGTGGCGGCGAAGGGCAGCGGCTCGGTGAGCATCTGCTCGTACCAGGCCCACCGGTTGGTCGCCACGCTGCACTGCCGGCGTACCGGTCGGCCGAGCGGGTCCAGGTGGTAACCCCGTACTGCATCAGGAGCGGACAGGTAAGCCCGCAGCAACTCGTCCCACCCGTAGGGGCGTTGGCTGCGCCACAGCAGGGCTCGCGCGTTGGCGAGTCGGACCGTCGCGTCGGCTGGTGGGCTCGGCACCGCGTCCCACAGCGCCCGGTAGCCGTCGAGTAACGCGGGTACTCCGTGGGCGGTCTGGCCGGCGGCGACTGTTTCCAGCAGATACAGGCACAGCTCGGTGTCCATCAGCCGGGACGGCGAAGGCTGGTCCCCGGTCGGGGTGTAGTGGCCGCGAAGGGCGCGGCTGAAGCGGTTACGGATGGTGTTGGTCTGCCTCATGCCCCGGCCTCCACCCGGCGCTTCACGGCACCGATGAACTCCGCCTCGGAGACCGCCACGATTCGCCGGCCCGGCCGTACCTGGGGGCACGCCTGCCGTAGCCGTGCCACATACCGAGGGTGCGCCTTTACCTGCTCCTGGCCGACGACGACGTAGGCCCTCTCCGCCTCCGGCGGCACGGTGAACAGCCGCTCCCGCAGCCGCCGGGCGAGCCGTACCGGGTTGCGCCAGGCCTTGATGTCGGCGACCCACGGTCGATCGACAAAGATCGAGATATCGCAGGCGTCGAAGTTCGGCCACAGAGCGACCGGTATGCCGAGCTTCCGGATCGCGTCGGCGATGCGCAGCTCCGCACGGCCCGGTGCGGTGATGAAGGTGCACAACTCACGCCGCAACCACCACACGCCTTCGCTGGCCGGGTGGTCCGCCCCGGCTGTTCCGGACGCCGGGCAGGATTGGTCCTCGCACATCCAGGTCCGGTCGTCGTCCAGTGGCAGCCGAAGACCGCCGCATCCGCCACAGGTCCGAATCACTCCGTCCGCCATCGCTTCCGGCGGTGCCTCCACATATGCCTGCCGCACCTCGTTCGCCAGCAGCGCCAGGTCCGGATCCGCCAGCCGCGCATCGAGCTCGATCGCCGCGATCGCGGGCTGCCGAATCAGGAGCTCACGGAACGCGACGTAGGACCGCGGTGCGTTGGCGGCCCGAGCCTTGTCCATCACCGCCCGCAGCAGCGCGTTCTCACGGATCTCGCCTTCGACATCCCCACGGAAGCTACCGAGCTCCTCGCAGGTCGCCGTCGGGCGGCCATAGATCAGCAGCGACTCGTCTGGGTCGACGTCCGCGTCGGTGAGGTCGATCTTCCAGTCGCCGAACGGCTCCTGCGCGAGCTGGAGTAGTTCCACCACGCTGGCCGGGGCGGGCGCGTCCTGATGCCATGCGAGCAGGGTCAGTCGGTCCAGCGCGAGCTGCAAGTTCGCCGGGTACGGCAGCCGGAACGCGTCACCCGATGCGGTCTGCTGGGCGTACTCGAGGATCCCGCTGGCGAGCTGCGCAACAGCAACCTGCGGAGTGGGCAGCCATGACGGGTCTGAAGGTGGTTCGATCATATGTGCACTCCGCGTGAGAGAGACGTAGGCAAGGCGGGGTGGGTTCCATTGGAGCGCATCGGTATGACAACCCCGTAGCCCTACAACATGCGAAGCGCCTTCGTGTTAGGCGCCGCATGTGGCCCCGCGTGCTCGCGCGTGCGATTGGAGTCCTCGTCACATCCGAAAGGTCAACTCCGTCTTGAGCTTGCAACTGGCATTTGTGCTGCCTGCTCAGAGGGACCTTGAACCGCGATTGAAGTACTGACTTCGAGAGGGGCGACTCCGTCTCAAAGCAATGCAAATTGCTGTCGGTAACCAGACCGAAGTCCCCGCTTGGTCATCCGTGGCTGTCGGGATGGCCGATTTGTCGAGCCGGGTTCGTGGTGTCCGGTCGTGAGCCAGGTCCCCCGATGACTGGGCCGGTCGTTCACGTCACGGATCGTCCCCGAAGTGCGTCTGCAGGTAGATGGAAGCCACGAGGCGATCCTTGTAGGACGTCGACGTGTCTCGAGTCGGCCGCCTGCGGATCCTCGGCGGTGCGTACGTCCCGTTCGTCTTCTTCCCGACACAACTTCGGTCCTGCGACCCCTCCCTGCGAGCCCTGCAGTCTCGTTACAGTACGCACTCATCGCGATCGGCGGCACATCAGTCGCTGCGGATGTCAGGGGGTGGTCTATCCGGTTTTCGGTGCAACTACTGGTTTCTGGGTAGTTGTCTGTCCGGTGTGGTCCAGCGGTGGCTGGCGCTGACGCGGTCGATGAGGGTGATGTCGAAGGCGTTGAGTGTGGCCCTCCATCGGTTGGTCCAACAGGCGTGTCGGAGTCCGGTCGGGTCCATACGGCACCGCCATATCTGAAAATATGTCCACAACGCAAAGGCGGTTACACGGCGGCCGCCTCGCGTTAACCCCACCTCACCAGCAACATCTCCAACGGCGGCTGCTCGTACTAAGTGCCCTGCAGGAGTTGATCGGCCACGATGGCGGTCGCATGCAGGGTTGATAAGACGATTCGGAGCGTGCGATAGACGAGCAGGTGTGCGCGCACGCCGGGGCGGTGTGCCGAACGGGCGGAAGGGACGGCACAACGGACGGAGCAGTTAGCCGCGAGCAGCAACTCGCGCGGCTCATCTCGGAAATCGGACCCTGTAACAGTGGCCAGGTACTCGAGGCCGCGCGGCAGCGCTGGCCGGCGATGACGCAGGCGCGACTTCAGAGGATCGCCGCTTCGGCACTGGGCGCGGGGCTCATCCACGACGACAACGGCATCCTCAGGGCAGCCGACGCGCCCGCAACGCTAATCCCTTCCGGGCATCGATCGGCGGTAACTGCGCAGGTTCCCAGGGCTGTCGTCGTCGACGTCGAAGCTGTCGTGCGTCCCACTGCGGATCACCCCGACGGGGACCGGCGCATCTACCAGATCGGTGCGGTGCGGTTGTCGTCGGAACGGCGCTGGGTCGAGGAGGCGCCACGCTTCACCGCCTGGGTGCGGCTGCCGGACGTTGACTGGGAAGAGCAGCTGCGGTCCGCGTCCGTCCGTGACCAGTACGCCGCACACGCGATCCCTGTCGAGCAGGCGCTGCACGATCTGCGGGACTACTTGGCGGACGCGGACGTCCTCGTGGCCTACAACGGCACCGGCGCCGACTTTCCGATGCTCGACGATGCGGCCACCCGCGCCGAGCAGCCACCGTTCGGCGCGCTGCGCCGAGCCGACGCGTTGTACCTCGCCCACGCGGTCTGGCCGACCGCCCGTTCCCATCGCCTGGCGAAGCTCGCCGACGAGGTAGGTGTCGGTCGGTCCGGGCTGAGCTGGCACGACGCCGCAGACGATGCCGACCTGACAGCCCGGCTGCTGCGGCACGCCGCGGACACCGTCTCAGGGTGGGACGGGCCGTTGCGGGATCTGCTGCTCGCCGCCGGTGCCGGGTCACCTGCTTGGGACCTGCTCACGTCGCTGCTATCCGCACCATCTGGTCGGCCGGCCGCGGACGACGGCTCGGTCGCCCAGGTGCTCGCGGACGTGCTCGGCAGCGGCGACCTGCGGGAACCAACCCGGCGTGGCCGAGCCGTCCCGGAGAACCTGACGGTGCCGGAGCGACTGTTCGACCGCATCGGTCACGTGGACCCGCACGCACTCGCCTTGGTGGCCGCGCACGGTTCGGTCGAACGCCGGCCGGCGCAGCAGCATATGGCCGAACTCCTGGCGCGCCAGGTCGACGCTGGCCGGGATGCGCTGTGTGAAGCGCCGACGGGAACCGGTAAGAGCCTCGCGGTTCTCGCCACCGCCCTCGACTGGCTCGCCAGCAACTCCCGCCGACGGGTGGTCCTGGCGACGTTCACCAAACAGCTGCAGACCCAGCTGGCCGCCGACATCACCTGGCTCGCCATGGTCGTGCCCGGCCTCGACGGCGTCGCCGACCTGGTGAAAGGTAAAGGCAACCGGCTGTCACTGCGGGCACTCGTCGCCGCGCTCACCGACGCGGTCGCCGCGGCCGCCGGAGCAAGCCACCGGGATCGCCGGAACCGGTTCGCCGCCCACCCGGGCTACCGGGAGCTGGTGGTGTACCTGGTCCAGCGGCTGGCCACCGCGACATCGGCGCAGCAGGCGTGGGTGGCACGAAGTGTCGACACCGCCGACATTCCGATCTTCCTCGCCGAGTACATCTCGACGACAGCCGGCCCGCTGATGGGGTTGTGGCTGGCCAGCGTGAGCCAGGAGTCTGACGACTACGGGCCCGGCTCCGCGTCGCCGCTTGCTCACATGACCGACACCGTCGGCGAAGCGCTGGCCAACCATCGCCTCGTCGTCGCCAACCATGCGCTGCTGCTGAGCAACCCAGACGCGTTCGCCGACGACACCCTGCTCGTCGTCGACGAGGCGCACTCCCTCGAACACGCCGCGACAGGAGCCGCGAGCGCCGAGGTGGACTATCGGGCGGTGGAGAACCTCGTCGCCGAGCTGCGTCGCTGGTTTGCCAGCCAGCGCGGGGCACCGGCAGCGCTGGGGGAGCAGATCGCCGACCTGGAGGCGATGCTCGACACCGAGGTGATGCCACGGGCCGCGCAGGCGGTGTTCGACGCCACCGGCGGAGAGCCGGGCATCCGCGCGGCGACTTTGGCGAGCCCGTTCGGTGGGCTCGGCGGCAGCGCCTCGGCGCGGCAGCTGCTCGCCCGGGTGGAACGCCTCGCCGTCGTCGCCGGGCTCGTCTACCGGCAACTGTCCGGTCACCTCGGATCGGAGCAGATGCACGCGGCGTCGTGGTGGGAACGGGAACGGGCGGCGTCACTGGCCAGCAGGGTGTGCAGTCTGGCCGAGGCAGCCGACCAGATCACCACCGATGCCCATGCCATCCTCGACCCTCCCCGCCCCGACGCAGGGAACGCTGCCGGGCAGCCGGGCACGCCAGCCGACCAACCTGCCGGCAGCGGTGGGGACGACGCTCCGGGCGTCGACGACGATGAGTCGGGGGAGACCGAAGCGCCGGTGGACCCGCTCGAGGAGCGCCTCGGCGAGGTCGGCGCTGACGACGCTAGGCCGGACCTCATGCCGGACGACTCCGGATCGGCGCCGGTGGTGTCGAACCGGATCGTGTTCGCCACCGAACTGGAGCTGGAAGGCCTGAGTGTCTCCGCCCGCCGGTACGCGTTCACTGTGACGTCCGCGCCGATCGAACTGGCCCACGACCCGCAGTGGAGGCTCGCCCGGTCGAGGTTCGACCGGATCTTCTACGTGTCGGCGACGCTGCAGGTATCCGGCCGATGGGACTACATCCGCAGTCGGCTCGGACTGGGATCCGACGTCGACGCCCACTACCTGCCCGGCCCGTTCGACCTCGCCTCCCAGGCGAGACTGGTGTGTCTGACCGACTTCCCCAGCTGGGCGGAGCAGGCCGACGGTGCGGTCCGCACCGTCGCCCACCACCTCACCGGCTACGCCCGAGAGGTAATCCGCCCGGAAACCGCCGGTGATGACGGCAGCGCGGCCACCGGTGTGTTCACCGGTGGTGCGCTGGTGCTGACCACGTCGACAGGGGCGGCGTCGGCGATCTCCGAACGGCTGCTCGCCGAACTGCCCGCGGTCGCGCCGGACGTCCCGGTTGCGGTCGCCCCGATCCTCGGCAACGCGCGGGCGGCGCGGGCGTTCACCGAAACCGGAGGGTTCTGCGTCGCGACCCGCGGGATGTGGCAGGGGGTCGACTTTCCCGCCGAGCGGCTGTCGCTGGTGTGGATCAACAAGCTGCCATTCGCGCCGTTCGCCGACCCGGTCGTCGCCGCCCGCCGCGCCGCGGTCGCCCGCCGGGCCGCTGACACCGGCCATCCGGATCCGGACCGGGTCGCGACCGAGTCGTACTACCTGCCCTTAGCGGCGATGGATCTGCGGCAGGCCGTCGGCCGGCTGATCCGGTCAGCCCACCACCGCGGTGTCGTGATCATCAGCGACCGCAAACTCGCCGGCCAGACCGCGCTACGGCGAAGCTACCGGCGGGTGTTCCTCGAGTCGCTTGACCCCGGGCTGCTGGTCGCCGATCCCGACACGGGGGAGGCCGCCGGTGGGAACCTGACGACGATGGCTGACGGCTGGGAGCGGATCTGGCGATTCCTCGCCGACTGCGGAAAGATCACTGCCGCGCGGGCCGACGAGCTGTGCACCGCTGACGCGCTCGCTGAACACACCCTGCTGCCGGCCACCCGCAAGATTCTCGCCGCCCGCATCGACGACGACACCGAAACCACTGCCCGTGCCGAAGGTAAACTCGGTGACCTGCTCGTCGAACGCTGCTCCCAGATCGCCGGGTACCTGCGGTTCTCCGACGTCCCACTGCAGCTGCGCGACCAGCAGGAGCAGGTGATCCGCGCGGTCGCCGACAAGGCTGACGTGCTCGCGCTGCTGCCGACCGGTTTCGGCAAGTCCTACACGTTCCAGCTGCCCGCGCTTGCGTTGACCGGCGTCACCGTCGTCGTGTCACCGCTCGTGGCGTTGATGGCCGACCAGGCCCTTGAACTCAACGCCAGCGTGGGCGGCGCCGTCCGTGCCCTCGTCGGGCCGATGGCCGAGTCCAACAGCCGCCGCGGCAAGACCGAGGTCGCTGAACAGCTCACCGGTGTCCACGACCACGGCATCAAGTTGGTCTACATTTCCCCGGAACGACTGGGCAACCGGCGGTTCCAGCAGCTGCTGCGCACCGGGGCGACCAACGGGCAGCTGCGGCGGGTCGCCGTCGACGAGGCTCACACGTTCGTGCAATGGGGCGACGACTTCCGCCCCAGCTTCCGCCGCGCCGCCGGTCTGCTGACTGAGCTGCGCGACCGGCACGGCGTCCGGGTCACCGCGGTCACCGCCACCGCCAACCGTGGGGTGCGCGCCGGGCTGCGCAGCGGCCTGTTCGGTCTGCCCGAGACCCCGTCCGCCGGTGAACCTCTTGTCACCGTCACCGCAGACCCGCTACGGCCGGAACTTGCGATCTACCGGCGGACGTTCCGGGCCGCCGGTCCGAACGTCGTCGCTGGGCTCGCCGAAGCGGTCACCTCCGCCTGCGACGACCATGCGATCTTCTACTGCCTGACCGTCCGGGAGGTCGACACGCTGTACGCGCACCTGCGCGAGTTCGTGGGAGAGGGCGAAACCCGGCGGGTGCGCCGCTTCCACGGCCGGCTGTCGGAGGCGGAGAAAGCGGCGGTCCTCACCGAGTTCCGCGACGCGCCCAAGAACGGGGAGGAGGGGTACGTTCCGCTGCTGATAGTGGCGACCAGCGCATTCGGTCTCGGGGTCAACCGTGGCGACATCCGCTGCGTGTTCGTGGTCTCCCCACCCACCGACCTCGCCGGGCTGTACCAGCAACTCGGCCGCGCCGGCCGTGACCAGGCCGGCTGTGACCCCGCGGAGATCACCGCACCGTCGTACGGGCTCGCCCTAGGCACCGGCCGTGGTTTCCGGACCGTCGCCTGGATGATCTCGCAAGGTCTGGCGAACCCGACCTTGCAGCGCATCGGCAACGCAGTCGTGGCCGCCGCCCGGGGCAGCGGAGTGCTCAACCCCGACCACGTCGCCGACATCGTCATCGGCGAGGAGGTCGACGCCGGGTGGATGTCGCTCGACGACGCCCGCAAACCGGCGACGATGACGATGTACCGCACCGCGGTGATCCGGGCGCTCGCCGCCCTCGACGCGGCCGGAACGGTCGACGACTGCGGCGACTTCCCGGCGACGGTCACGCTGACCCCGCTCGACGATCCGATCCGCTGCGACGACACCCTCGCCGACGCGGCTGCGGTCGTGCAGCAGCTCGCCGCGACCCGGCCGGGACGTCACCAGCTCACCGACGTCCACCAACAGCTCACCGCAACCGTGACCGGCTACGACGGCCTCGCCGACGACGTCGCCGGCACTTGGGCGCTGCTGGCGACCCTGCACGACCTCGGCGTCGTCGACGTCTCCCAGGCCGGCAACACCCAGACCCTGGTCTCGGTGCGGATGCTCGACCGGACCGGCCGGCTGCCCGCTGACTTCGCCACCCGGATGAACGCCCACCGGGCCCGGTTGAACACCGAGCTCACCGCGCTGCGGGGCTGGTACGCCGAGCAGGCCCAGTGCGCCAACGTCGGCTTCGCCGAGTACTTCGGTCAGCCTGGGCAGTCGGTACCCGACGGCACCTGCAGCACCGCCGCGTGCCGCTGCTCCACCTGCTGGTCGTCGAGCGCCGACACCACACCGACACCGGTGCTGCTGAACGCGTTGAACACCCCGCGGCCGCGGCCGGCCGCCGACCGTGACGGCGCGCCATACCAGGCGGCGGTCGACCGTTACCTGCGGGCGCTGCTGTGGGACAACTTCCACGGCCTGACCGCCGGGATGCTGCACCGGGTCCTGCGCGGCGACGAAGCCTACCGCGACAGCCGCTCCGGTCGGCTGCGACCGCTGTGGCCGCAGCTGCTTTACCACCGGCTGCGCGGCGTCGACCCCGGCATGAAGCTCACCCACGTCACCGACGCGCTCGCCCGGCTTGAAGCCGCCGGCGAGGCGGCCCTGACAGACGGCGTCCGGGTCTGGCGGCTTCGCCGGCACGTCGACCGTGACAACGCCCGCGCCGCGGCGCGGCAGGCAGGAGCCGCCCGATGACGATGACCGCGACACCGACATGGCGACCGTTCCACGACGAACCGCTGTTCACCGACGACCTGCTACGCGACGTCGACGACATCCCCGACGCGGTACGCGCGGCCATCATCGCCTACCTCGAGCAGGTCGCCCACGTTCGCCGGGCGCCGCTGCACACCACCACCGCGTTCAACGCGCTTCACTTCGGCTTCGACCTGCAGGCCCGCGGTTACCAGGCCGCCGTCCTCGACCCCGAACTGTTTGTGCGGCTGACCACCGATGCCGCGACGCTGCCGGCGCTGCCCGTCGGCACGTTCGTGCGCATCGAACGGGGTCAGCAGTCGCTGTGGGCAGAGGTCGTCGCCCGCTTCGGCGCCGCCGACGGCGTCCACCCGGATGGGTGGGTCCCTGCACGCCTGTCTGGAGCACCGGCGGTCCTCGACGACACCGGCTGCCGGTCGGAACGCGTGATCGTCGACCCGGAAGCGTTCGGCGCTCCACTCACACCCCGGGAACGCGCCGAACTTCACCGGCTGCGCCAGCGTGGTGTGCTCCTCGACGAGCGTGGACACCTGACAGGACAGGTCTGCTACCCCGGTCCTCGGCTGGCCGGCCTCGACGACATCGCCCTGTACGCCCACCATCTGCTCACCGCCGGCAGACCACTACTGGTAGGTGGACCGCTCGGCGGTCTGCTGATCGACCCGCACGACGACGACACCCTCGCCGTAGCGTTGCAGACGGCGCTGCACACGATCGACAAACTGCTGGACGCCGCACCGCACCTGCGTCGATGGGGCGGCTACGCCGCCCCGGTCGACCGGTACCACCACCGGCGGGAAGACCCCGGCCTGCTGGGCGGGGAAGACCTCGACGACCTAGTCCACACCATCGCACGGTCGGGGACCGGACCACGGTTCACCGGTGTATGGCCGTGGCTGGCTGGCAGAGTCGACGAGGTCTTCGCCACCGACCCGGAAGACGTCGACGTCGACCCCTTCGAGCTCACCGCGGCCGCCGAAGCGGTCGTGCACGCCAACCTCGCCGTCGCCGACCACGCCACGGCAGCCGTCGACGGTTTGCAGCCGAACGGAGTCCACCTGCGCGTCGACGACCTGTGGCAGGTGGGCGGCGTGTGGCTGGCGCAACCGTCCCCGGTCCCAACGGACCTGAGCGACGTCGACCCGCTACGACCCCTCGGGCTCGGCTACCACCAGTCACAGCCGCCGTCCCAGAGCACCGATGACGGTACCGGCGCAACCGATCCGGCCGAAATCCAGCAGCCGACTGACGACACCGAAGGGATCACCGGCACCTGCACGGATCAGCGGGAAACCGGTCCGGACCCCGACATGATCGACCCGGAACCGGACGACACCGAGACAGAAGGACCCGCCGGAGACGAGGTCGTTGTCGAACACCTCGACGACAACATCGCCGTGTACACCGTGGCGCTGCGACCAATCCACCTCGACAACGACACCCTGCCGGTACCTGACCGGATCGCCGCCATGCTCGCCGACGGCGCCCTCGTCATCGAACTGCACCACGACGGCGACGACCTCTCCGACGACGAGAGGATCCATACGGTCGAACACGGCGACGGGGCGCTGACCGGTGTCGCCTGGCCGCTGTCGTTCTACCCGGGGATCAAGGTCATGGTCTCGCTCGCCCGCAGCGCCCGCAGACTGGCCGCTACGACGACGTTGCTCGAACGGCCGCTGCCCTACGGTGACGAGTTCCGCTGGGACGCCGACCATCGACTGCTTGCCACCGCCCTCGGAATCGACCTCGACCCCGACCCGGCACCCGAGGAGACTGACGGCACCAAGCCGGACGCAGACGACGAACCGGCACCGCCGACGGTGCCGGCGAAATACCAGGGGATCGACCCGCTGCGGCGGCTGATCCTCGCCGCGTTTCGCCGTCACGGCACTGAGGGCACGTTCGGCTCCCGCAGGCTGACCGGCAAACAATTGCTCGGCGTCATGTTCGGCGCAGACTTCGACAACCCGCCGCTGATGTGGCAGGTGATCTACACCTGTGAACGTCTTGTGGACGCCGGCAAGCTCACCCGTGAACCGAACCCGGGACGTCCCGGCAAGCCGGGAAGCGGTGGACCGGACACGTTCGTGTGGTGGCCCAGCCAGTCGGCCCGCCAGCACGCCGACTACGCCGCGGCGCAACAGCGGCACGCGGCGCTGCGGGAGCGCACCCGCGAGCATTGGGTGCCGCCCAACTGCCGGGCGCTTCCGAGCGGGTACCGCGCCAGCGACCAGGCGAAGGAGAACTATGCCCGGCACGTCCGGAGAGTATGGGGCCAGCACGCCGACACGAGACTGCCCGACGGGTTCACCTTCGTCAAAGGACACCGCAGGGGAAGTGATCCGGGTCCATTGTGGCTACCGCTGACATGACACCGACGACGTTCCCTCGCCGACGTCGTCGATGTCATGCCGCTTGTTCTACTGACGTCTCGCCCGTCCACCGGCCGCCAGCACACAGCCCTCCGCGGATAGGAGTCACACCCCCAGATGAGTGGTCGCCTGCGTCACCGTCACCGTCACACACCGGTGCTGATCTGCACCTCGGAAGGGTTTGCCGAGCTGGCCGCCGAGGCCACCGACGACGAAGAGCGGCAGGGATACACCGCGAAGGCCGAACTCGCCGCCCAGCTCGAGCTTCTCAACGACGCGCTGGAGGCGGCATTCAAGGTCTTGACCCCGGAGGAGTTCGCCGACCTCGTCTGGCGCATCCCCAACCCGGAGCGCACCGACTTCCTGAGCCACCTGCGTGTGCCATCGGCGAGGAAACCCGTCCCGATCGCGGCCGCCAACGGGTTGGCCAAGCTACGTACCTGGACCACCGCAGACCGCAGACGGGCGGCACGCACCATCACCCGGCCGGTCCTGCGGCGGCTGATGGAACCACTCGACGCGTGGCTGACCGACCGGGATGACGACGCGTTGCGCAAGGCGCTGGTCGACGACGCCAGCCAGGCCAACGCCGTCCGGCTGATGGTTCTCGTGTTCTGGTACGACCTGCCACAGGTCGTCGCCGCACTGCGGCTTGCGCTCACCAGCGGACTGGCCCTGCCGACCTGGCCTGCGGAGGTGGTCAACGACATCGCCGCCGCCTGCGCCCGCCTGGAAGTGCTGGGAGCCGACGCGATCAGCGACCCCGGTTCGGACACAGAAACAGAAGACGGGGCAGACATGCCAGACAGCAGCGAAACCACCGTAGGGTTAGCCGCCAGCCAACACGGTCCCACTGAAACCGGCGCTCACCGGCCAGACGTCACCACCGCGGTGACGGACGCCGACGTCGAAGGGAGCCCGGCGGCAGACACGACCGTCGCGGAACTCGCCGTCCGGTTGCGTACTACCGTCGACACCGCCCACGATGCCACCCAGCAGATGTTCGACGCTCTCGCCGCGTCAAAGCTACCCGATCAGCACCTGCTCGATCGGGTAGCCGAGCTGGGCACGGTCGTCACGCATGCCCGGGCCGTCCTCGCCGGCCTCGGCGTGGACCCCGACTTCGGTGACGACTGCGCCGAACTCGCCGCCGCGCTCGACCGTGCCTCAGCCGTACAGGACAAAGACCGCACAGCACGCGAACAGTTGACCCGGCTGACGCACCTGTCCGGACCCGACACGAGCGCCGACATGCTGGCCGGCGCCCGACAGCTCGCCCAGCAACTCCTCGACACCGACTGCTGGGATGACGACCAGCGCAACCACGTCACCGCGCTCATCACCCTGCTGCAGATCATCGACGCCGCCGAAGCCGACGACATCGCGCAGGCGACACACCTGTACTCCACCGCGCAGCAGCACCTGCCCACGGAGCTCGGCCCGGTGCTGGTCGTCGCACTCATGGGAAAGCTGACCGCCAGGACCGACGACACCACCGGCGCACACAACGCCGCCGCCCACCAAGACGATCCCGCCGAGAGCGTGGACGCGCCGGCGTCAGAGGCCCGGACTACCTTCGCCGTAGCGGTAGCGACCGCCCCGCCGAACGGTGCGCCCGCCGTCTCCGACGGCGTCGCTGTCAACGAATCGCCGGCCGCCCCGGACGGCACCGCCGGCAGCGTCGCGCCGGTCACGGCCAACGGCTGCGGTCATGACGACCCCGTGAGCACACGAGACAACGGCACTGGTGCGGCCACAAGGGCGGAGGCGATCGAGCCCCGCGCCGCCGCCGACGCGGCGGCGCAGGACGGGCCCGGTGACCAGCCCAGCGACGGAGCCGACCTGATCAGTCTGCAGCCAAAGGCGCCGTCTGAGCAGCATCGGCCAGCTGGCGCACCGCGGAAACCCGACGACGCCGCGGACGACAGCCTCATGGCGTCGCTGCTACGCAGACGGCGCTACTGTCTGGCGTTCCACGCCGCGACCGCCCGGGGGAACGTCACCCGCGCCCAGGCGCTGCGCATGCTCACGCTGTCCGAAGCGGTCCGCAGCGAAAGCGGCGCCACTTCGGCCATGCTGCGCGCCGACCTCGACACGCTCCACGTACACCACTTCGACGGCGACCGCGCCTCCCAGCTGGCGCTGCTCGCCGCCGCCGTCCGCGGGGCGCTGGTGACCGCCGACCCGAACGCCGGCACGATCCTGGAGGGCCTGGTCGGCTCTCTGCACGAACTGCCACACCTGGCCCGGGTCGCCGGCGCGATCGGCACCGCCTCCGCCCGCGGCCTGCTGTCCAGCAGCGCGATCCTCGCCGCGCTCGCTCCGATCGCAGGAGCCGACCAGAGCATCGCCACCGCCGTCGAGGCCGCCGCACAGGCACGCGACCGGCTGCGGACCGTGCGGTTCGCCCGCGCGCAGCAGATCGCCGACCGCTGGTGGTCTGCCGACGGGCTCATCGGCCAGGTGCTCGACATCGCCGCCCACGACCGTCGCGTCGACATCGACGTCGCCGTCGAACGGCTGCGCAAGTTCGCCCGCCGGGAGGCAATCGTCGAGGAACTGATGCGTGAAGACGCCCAGATCCGGGCAAAGAACTCCCGGCCGCTGGAAGGTGCGGCCCGTCGGCGCCTCACCGACCACGCGCGTGAATGCCTCGACGCCGTCGGCGCCTGGGTCGACGCGGTCCGGGCGAACCCGGACGCGGCCCGAGACAGCCTTCAGGTGCCCCCGCAACTGGCGGAGCTGCGCAACGAGGTCCGCGCCGGATGGGTCGACGCCGACATCGAACTGCGCGACACGGCGGGCAGCGACGATGTTCTCCTCGCCGCCGCAGCGGCTGCTTGCCGGGAAAGCGTTGCCCGCAGTGTCGAGCTGCTCGACGGAACCAGTCTCAGCGGGACCGAACCGGACCCGAACATCGTCCTCAACCGGGAGCTGCTGCGCAGCCCGGCCCTGCCGGTCGACGCGAAACTGAACCCCGCCAGGCCGGTGACGATCACCGACATCGAGTCAGCGGTGGCGACGTCGTGGGCGGCCGCGTTCGACGCCCGGCTTGCCATCGAGGACTACGGCGCGGCGCGGATCATCATCGACGCGGTCGCAGACGCAGACCCACTGCGGGTCGAGGAGATGGTGGACCGCCTCGAGGGCAGCATCGCCCGGTCGCAGAACGAGGTGCGGGCGTTGCGGGCGGATGTCGCCACGCAGGTGGAGAAAGCCGCCCGGCTGGGACAGCTCAGCCACGCTGACAACTCCCGGGTCATCGCCGAGCTGGAGGCAGCCAACCCCAAGCGCACCGACCTGGGAGCGGTCCGACGCCAGCTCGAAGACATCGCAGGCCGTCTGCCCGAGTACGCCAGCAAGGCTCAGGAGGCGATGCGAAGCCGTGTCACGATCGAGCTCAATGAGGCCGCCAGCCGGGCGGCCAACAACACCGGTCCGAAGGTCTCCGACAACGCCGCGGAGCTCATCAACGCCCGCATCGACACCGGAGACCTCGCCACCGCCGAGGAGTACCTGCTCAACATCCTCGCTGGAGAGGATCCGCCCAGCACCATCCGCTCGACCGACCTGGAGAAGTTCCTCGCTGTCCTCGGCGCCGCCACCGACGGTGTCCCCCCGGCGCTGATCCGGGCTGCCCGGGACGGGGACACCCACAACGGCCTCGACTTCAGCCGGCTCAACGATTTTGAACGGACCAACGCCGTCGAGGGTCTCGAGCAGTGGCACCGGATGACCACGGAACGGCAGTCGTTGCGCCACCAGCGGACGAAGTCGGTGCTCGGGTATGCGCTTCGGCTGGCTGGTGTCGAGTTCACCAACGAAAGGACCCCATACAAGCTCGGAAACGCCCCGACCCGGAAATGGGTCGAGCTCACCGGCGTCAAGCTGACGGGTGGGGCACGGGTTCCGGCGTTCGGGTCTCGCGCCGGTGACCTGCTGAAGGTGATGCTGTGCTGGGGCGTGCAGGACGCCGCCACGCTGCTGACCTGGGTGGAGCAGGATCAGAGCAGCGACCCGATCCTCGTCTTGCTGTTCGGCAGCATGTCCGCCGACCACCGCAAAGTCCTGGCCAAGGAGTGCGCGGCCCGCGCCGACCGGCCGGTCATGGTCGTCGACGACGCTGCGATCGCGTTCCTCGCCGCCCGCGGAGGCGGGCTGTTCGCCACGACCGAACGGATCCTGCTGCCGTACGCGGCGACCAACCCGTACCACCCGAGCGGACACGACGCGCTGCCCAGGGAGATGTTCTTCGGCCGCGTTGACGAACGCAAGAGCATCCTCGACCCGTACGGCGCGAACCTGCTCTACGGCGGCCGGCAGCTGGGCAAGTCGGCGCTGCTGCAGGCCGCGGCCCGCCAGTTCGAGCTCTACCAGGACCGGGTCGCGGTGTATCTGCCGCTGTCAGGCGGGTTCGGCGCCACGGTCAAGATCGACGACCTGTGGAACATGATCGCCGAACGGCTCGCCCAGCGGGGTATCACCTCGCCGCGCAAACGGGCCCGCGACGCCGCCCAGTACGTCGAGACGACGATTACCGCGTGGCTTGGCAGCAACAACCAGCGCAGGCTGCTGCTGCTTCTCGACGAATGCGACGGGTTCTTCGACGCGGACGCCCGGACAGGGTTCGAGCACACCACCCGCCTGCGTAACCTGATGATGACCACGAACCGCAACTTCAAGCCAGTGTTCGCCGGCCTGCACCAGGTCCAGCGGTTCGCGCACCTACCCAACCAGCCGCTCGCCAGCGCGCACTTCGGCGACCCGATCGCCATCGGCCCGCTGACACCCGCCGCGGCGCACGATCTGATGTTCACCCCGATGGACACCCTCGGGATCTCCTTCGACTCCGACGAGCTCATCCACCGGGTCCTCGCCTACTGCAACTACCAGCCGAAGCTGCTGCAGATGGTCGGCGAGGAGCTCGTGCGGGAAGCGTTGAGCCGACGGGGCCTGGAAGGGCCGCGGTACCGCATCCGCGACGAGGACCTGGAACGCGTGATCGGCTCCAACGCCGTCCGGCAGAAGATCCGTGAGACGGTGCACCTGACTCTCAACCTCGACTCGCGGTACAAGCTGATCGCGCTCGTCGTCGCCCTCTCCGCGCTGGAGAAAGGCGCCGACCACGCCATCCCCACGAACATGCTGCGGGACGAGTGCCTGGCGTGGTGGCCGGAAGGGTTCGCCGACCAGGGAGCCGACGAGTTCCGGTCGCTGCTGTCGGAGATGAGCGGCCTCGGGGTCCTTTCGGAAACTGGCGGCCGGTGGCGGCTGCGGTCCAGCAACGTGCTGCGTCTTCTCGGCACCGCGGAGACCATCGAGGAAGAGCTGTGCGCGCTGGAATGGCGTAACGTTGTCACAATCCTGTCGGCCGAGCAGGCCCGCCGCACGCTGACCGACGGCCGCATCTCGCCGGTGACCGAGAAGCAGCTGGCCACCTTGACCGAACGGAGCAACCACCTGTGGGTGGTCGTCGGCACCCAGGCGACTGGGATCGACCGGGTAGCGGCACGGCTGACCGAGGAAGCGGACATGATCGGGGCGCGATTCACCCTGCATGTGACCAGGGGACCCTCGGGCTACCGGCGGGAACTGCGCGGCGGGGCGCCCGGTGACCGGCACCGGGTCGTGCTCAGCGACCTGTCGACAACCAGGCTCGACAACGCGCTCAACGGGCTGCTCCAGGTCGACACCCTGCTGCCGGCCGCCGGGGTGACCCGCTCCCTGGTCGCGGTCGTCGACGCCAGTGTCAGTGAACTGTTCACCAAGGACGACGCTCCGTCGCTGGGGGAGGTCAC
Source organism: Verrucosispora sp. ts21 (assembly GCF_002879555.1). Classification (NCBI taxonomy): domain Bacteria; kingdom Bacillati; phylum Actinomycetota; class Actinomycetes; order Micromonosporales; family Micromonosporaceae; genus Micromonospora; species Verrucosispora sp. ts21. The sequence goes on from NZ_PNOZ01000010.1 coordinate 38,494, forward strand.
CGACCGGGTGATCGTGCTGCGCCGGCTGTCGCCGGGCGGGCTGCGGTCGTGGGTCGTCGACAACGAGATCTCGTGTTTCGGTGACGCGGCCAGCCAGAAGATGCTGCTGGAGGCCACCGGCGGATGGACGGTGCTACTCGACGACGCCGCACGGCTCGCGACCACCGAACGCACCGCCCGACGCGTGTGCGATGCGATCACCGCAGCAAGGCTCAACAGCGCCGAAGTCGCCAGTGTGTTCGTTGACCAGGTCGGGCTGGCGAACAACCCGACGCTGGCGGCCGCCTTCGACTCGCTGCTCGACTACAACGCTCCGATGAGCAGCGAAGACCTGGCCACCTGGCTTGAGGTAACCGAATGTGGCGGCGCCCGGTCGGTGGAGGCGTTGCGGTACTTCGACGTGCTCGTCGAGCGACCCGACGACGGGCTGTGGGAACCGGAGCCGGTGTTCGCGGCGGCGTGGAGGAAAGCGCGACAGCAGTGACAGGCTGGTCCGGCGGCGGGTTCGTGACTGCCGCCGGACCGGCTTGGTGAACCATTGGCCCGAAGCATTGGGTTTCGTCGTGGGGCGGCGGTTCTCGCCAGTCGGCGTAGCGCCGGGCGACGTACATCCGGGTGCTCGGCGGGTGCTCGGTCGCCGTGGACAGGGTCGGTGTCGTATGGACTGTGTGGTACGTGCGTCCGGTGGTATCAGCCGAGACCTGCCGATTCGTGGACTGGTGGGAAGCGTGGGCACGCGGGGCATCGATTGACGCTGACTCTTAATCCGCGGGTTCGGGGTTCGAGTCCCTGGCGGCGCACCAACGATCAAGGCCCTGGCCTGGTGGTTCACACCCGGCCGGGGCCTTCTTCGTGTTTGTGGGTGGCGGGTGGTCGCTCTTCGGCGTTCAGAGAAGGACGGTCCGACTGAGCCGCGCGGTATGCGCGTGCAGCCGTGGACGACGTGGCGGCCAACTCCGGACGGGCCGGCAACCAGACGGTCTGGATGCCGAGTGTCTCGTTCATCGCTGCGAGCTGGTATTCGTGGTGAAAGTCTGCGGCCGTACGCAAGCCGCGGACGATGACCATCGCGCCACGGCGCAGGCAGTAGGCGGTGGTCAGGCCGGTCCAGGTGTCCACCTCGACGTTGCCCCACGCTGACGGCATGGCCTCACGCACCTGTACGGCCCTGGTTGTGGCCTCGGCGGTGGGCTGCTTGTCGGCGTTCACCGCCAGCAGCACGATGATCTGGTCGAACATCACCCGGGCGCGGGCCAGCAGATCGAGGTGCCCCGGGGTGAACGGATCGAACGTGCCGGGATAGACGGCAAGCGAACCGTGTTCCGGAACCACTCCACGATCCGGCGTAGCCGTCACCGTGACTCCAACCGCATGGCCACGATCCTTGCAGCTGTGCATGTGCCGTCCTGCTGCGGGCCTTCGCATCACCGCCGACCACTGCGGACATCCTGATCTATCGCAATCAGCGGGCCGAGGTGTCACGGACCAGTTGACGAAGTTGGGCTGCTGTCTCGAAGGCCGTCGTCCAGGGAAAGGATCTCTGTCGTTCATTGCCGCTGCCGGGTGGGTGTGGTTCCCATTGATGGTCGGGGCCGAGGAGGACACGTACGCCTTCGTCGCGGAGGCTGGCTACGGCGTTCCGGAACGGTGCCCGCGCGGCGAGGGCGGCGTTGACGAACGGGACGATGACAGTTGGCACCTGCCTGCCGATCAGTTCGGCGACCGAGGTCATGGCGTAGTTGTCGGCGAGGCCGAGAGCGATCTTGTTGATCGAGTTGTATGTGGCGGGGGCGATCACCAGGGCACCGGTGGTGGGAAGGGACCGGCGGTCCCTGGGGGATGGCCGATAGCTGGATCTCACCGCAGCACCGGTCAGCTCCTCGATCTCAGGCACGTCGATGAAATCCATGGCGCTCGGTGTGGCGGCGACCGCCGCTGTCCAGGATTGCTGCTGCGCTGCCCTGACGAGGTGGGCCACGTCGGAAGCAGGACCGGCACCGCAGACGACGATCTGGAGGTGGCCGCCGGTCACAGTCGGATCCCAGCGCTCTGGGCGAAAGCGACAGCGGAGATGCGGACCGAGCCGTTGGCACGCATGGCGAGGTCGCTGGCGATGCGCTGGACCGTCGGTCGGCAGCGGATCTCTTCGGGTGCCACCTCGTACGCGGTGCGCAGCGCGTTGAGGCCGTGCTCGTAACGTCCCCACTGGGTGTAGGCGCGTGCCACGTCGACGAACAGGGACGCCTTGCGCTCGGCCAGGGTCACCTTCTCCAACGCCACTGTGCGGGCGATCGCGATGGCTGTCCCGGCGTCGCCGAGGGTCAGGGCGATGTTGACCCGGTGCAGTTGGATGTTGGTGGCACCGAAGCCGGTCCACCGGTCGTTGCCGTCGTAGCCGAGGCGGGATGCCGCGCGGGTTGCCTCATCGAGCATCGTGTGTGCAGTGTCCCGGTCGTCGCGGCGGGCGGCGGCGATGGCTCCGCGCAGGACAAGGGCACCGTAGACGGCCACCGCATCGCTCGACGCTAAACGGGTGTCCCGGTCGAGCGACCGGGCTGCGTTTGCGGCGAGGGTCACCGCTTGGGCGTCGTGGCTGTGGCCCATGAGCGCATGGGTCATGATCCGAGCGCTTGCGGCGATCGCCACCGGGTCCTCGCTCAGAGCAGCGGCCCGAGCACTTCGTTCGGCCGCTATCAGGGCCATCCCGCGATCGCCAACCTTGAGCAGGACACTGCCGGCGACGTGGTACAGGTCGGCAGCCAGAGCCTCGACACGTTGCCGCTGCTCGCCCTCCGTGCCGAACTTGACCGGTTCGAGGCTGGGCAGCAGCGTCACGAGCCGATCGAGCACCCGCTCGTATCGGCATGCCTGGTAGTCGACCTTGGCTGCGGCGACGGCTCGGGTGAAGTGTGGGATAGACAGTGCCGCACTGTCCGAGGTCGTGGGCGTGAACAGCGCGTCGAGTAGCGGCGCGACGTTGGGGGTGGCGGCGATGCCGATCGCCGCTCCGCGTAGGAGATCCCTGCGTCGCACGTCACCATCCGAGCCCGAGTCGCCATCACCGTCAGCGCCAGTATCCGCCTGGATATCAGCAGGCGGCCCGGCTGCATCTGCGGCTGCACCGCTGGCGCCTGTCGCGCGCAGGGCCTCGAAACGTTCCCGGACCTCAGGCGTCGCTCGGGACAGCACGGTGTCCAGCGCGGCCTGCATGTCCGCACGGGGGAGGACCTTGTCACCTCGGCTGCTCCATTTGGCGACGGTCCGCCGCGCCACGCCGAGGTGCTCGGCGAAGGCGGTCACGCTCATCCGCAACGCATTCCGCAGCGCATTCGCGTCCTGGCCGGTCCAGGTCGTCACCGTAGCCATCACACGTCCTTCCGGAACGGACAGTCACCGGTGGAGGTGATGGTAGCCGTACATGGGGTGACGGCTGGTGCACCGTCGGTGCACCGGCGGGACATTCCGTCCTTCCACCGCTCAGGACAACCTGGATGTGCCGACGCGCCGACCCCCAGCGGCGCGTCGGCAGGCCAGCGGCAATGTCACGCCAGGGAGATCGAGATGGACGCGCCTCACGGCGGCAGGTCGGAACGCGACCCGACGCACCGGCAAGTGCTCGCGCCGGGCGGTTCGTCGACCGTACGGGTGATCCCTCGTTCGCGTACCGCCATCGGGGCTGCGGGGGCGGGTGGCCGGCGGTCTGTTCCCTGCTGCTGGCCAGCGGCGGTGGGCTTGTCGGCGTGCCGGCAGGCCCACCGCAGGCCGAAGCCAGCGCGCGCCGGGAGGCGGCCATGACGGTGTATGTATCGCGGTACGCCGCGACCGGCGAGCTGACGTCAGACGCCGAAGATGGACTTTCGGCGTCGACCCGGCCGGACCCGGACGACCCGCCACTGCTGACGCACGTTTGGCGGATCGTGTTCGAGCGGCAGGCGCGGCAGAACCACGCCGATGAGCGGTGACGGCATGCCTGCCGCCGAGGCCGGCCGGCCCGGGCCCGATTCCTTGGGACATCTGCCGTTGCGTCCGCTCTGGCTGTGCCGGACATGTGGTCAACCCTGGCCCTGTGGACGGGCAAAACTCGACCTCCTGGCCAGCTACCGGGACAGCTCGCTCAGTCTGTTCATCTACCTGGCCGGCCTTCTGCACGAGGCAATCGACGACCTGCACCGCCTTGACCCGCGCTCCACCGGCGATGTCAGGGATCTGTTCGACCGGTTCCTCGGTTGGCCGGCCCGGAAGGCCGCCCGTCGCTCGGTCGAGGCCGACGAATCAGCCTCGGAGAAACCTGAGGATTCGCAGTAGCGGAATCATCGTCAATCGCATCGACGCTGTCGGTGTGCAGAGAGCGGGGGTGTCGGGCTCGATCGCGCCGGGATGTTGGTCGATGTTGCTGTGCCCCGATCCCGTTTGGTTTAGGTGTCTGCGGAATCGTTGTCAGTCTCGGTAGGGGCGGCGTCGGTCTCGTCCGTCGTCTCCGAGTTGCTGGTGGCCTGTTCCATCGCGTACGCGCACAGTTCCTCGAAGGAGACGTTGTTCTCCAGGGCGATCGTGAACAGCGTCGCGAACGCGTCCATCACCTCTGTCGGGACCGATCCGCCGCGTACGCGTTGCAACCAGGCGGATTGTTGTTCCATCGGGTGGGTGCCGACTGCCGGCTCGCCGACGTAGAGGGGAAATGACGCGCGTGCCGTCCCGAACTGGCAGTCGATCATGAAGGATCTCACCGGGTTGACCCTCCGTCCGCTCGGACGTCGACCTGGCCGATGGTGCCGGTGTTCGCGATGTTGATGCCACCGGTGTTGTGCTGCTCGACCGTGCCGGTCTGCGGGAGTGGTGCAGGGGACTCGTCGATGCGGGGCGGGTCGTCCTGTTCGGCGGGAGGTGTTGGGTCCGCGTCGGTCGGTGTCTGCTGTCGGGTACGCGTCACAGCGATCGCAGCACTGACCACGGTGATCACGAACGCTCCCAGGCCGGCCCACCAACTCGCGCGTTCGAGCCCCTCGCCGACCAGGAAGATCACGCCGATGGCCAGCAGGATTGCACCCGCCAGCACATAGACCGTGACCCATCCGGCGGCCCGTCGACTACCCCACATGTCTCCATCGTGGCCTCTCACTTCACCAGCTGTGTAAGCCGTTCGGTCAGTAATGGCCGCGCCACGTATGGTTGTGCGGTCGCTGCGAGCCGGGTTTTCTGAAACGGTGACGCCGCCGCAGGATGAGTGCCACCCGTGAGCCAACCCCATCAGCCGACCGGCGACGCTCTCGCCGGAGTGCTTCGCCACCTGTCCGGCGGCACCACGGGCGCCACCGGACAGGCCAACACGGGCGGCACGAACATCGCCAACAGCGGTGTCATCGAACGCCTCACGGTGGCGCTGTCGACAGCACCTCCGCAGCCATCGACCACCGCCTTCGTCAGTTACCCGGAGAGCGACCGGGAATGGGTCGAGCAGTCGCTGCTGGCGGCGCTCGATCCGTTGCCCCTGCAACTCTTCTACTCCGGCGGCCACCTGAGTCAACCCGATGACTGGGAGATGGTGTACGCCGTCATGGACAAGGCGTCGCTGCTCATCGTGGTGGGTCGGGACAGTTCGGTGGTGCGTGACCGTCGGGTGCGCGACCAGGTCGCCTACTGGCTCGACAACCATCCGGATCGCAGCGGGGTGGTGCTGGTCGGCCAGCCGGACAGCCGGCCCGAGGCGATCGACAGTCGGCTCGCCGGCCTGCCGATGGTCGCGATGCCGGTCGGCGAGGTGGCCGCGGCGTCCCGGGCCGCCGCCGACGACCGGCTGGTGCGGGCCATCCGTTTGACGCCGCGTGCCGAGCCGGTCGCCACCCGGGACCGGGTGGCCGACGAGGACGCGCTCGGCCCGGTACGCGACGCGTACCTGCGGTGGGTGTGCCGGACGCACAGCGTCATCGACACGGTCGTCGCCGGGGTGTCGGTGACGATGCCGCTGGCGCAGTGTCCGCCACCGGGTCCGCTGGTGCGTGACGGTTCGTCCGGCCGGACCCGGATCACCGAGCTTGACCATCTGCGAAGCCGGGCCCGGCAGGTGGACGGGGGCGGTGGTACGACGCCGGACAGCGGGGCCGAGTTCTCGGTGCTCGCCGACCGGCCGCTGCCGACGTACCTGTCGCCGACCCGGTCGATCGACCGGCTCGACCTTTCCGGGCTGCCGGAACTGTCCCCGGCCCGACTGGCCGGCACCGTGTGGCGGGCGATCGTGCTCGGCGAGCCCGGCAGCGGCAAGAGCAGCATGGTGCGCCGGCTCGCGTACGACACCGCAGCCCGACAGCTCGCCGACGACGGTGAGCGCGACGAGGTACGGCGGTTGCCGGTGCTCTGCCGGGCCGCCGACCTCGCCGTCGGGCTGGCCGGTGCCGAGGAGTCGGCGGAGGGACTGGCCGCCCTCGCCATCCAGCTCGGCTGGGCCGGTGCGCTCCCGGCCGACCCGGTCAGCGGCGACCCGTTGCCGCCCGACGAACTGGCCAGGCTCGCCCGGGTCGCGTTGCGTAGCCGACGACTGGTGCTGATCGTCGACGGTCTCGACGAAGTGCCCTCGCTGGCCGATCGCCGGTCCGTCGCCGCCGCCCTGGACGTCTTCGCCGCCTCCGGGGGTGTCCGGCTGGACCACCCCGCCCGGGCCCCCGGGAACCAGACGATCATCACCAGCCGGATCGCGGGCTACTACGCCGCCGCGCTCGGCGACCGGTTCGAGCAGTTCCTGATCGGCCCGCTCGACGGCGACGGGGCCGCCGCCGTCGTCGACTACTGGCTCAGCGGTTACTTCGCCCTCGCTCGGGTGCCCGAGCTGACCCAGGCGCAACGCCGGACCGAGATCGATCAACTGATCACCGGCGGGGGTGCCGCCGTGTGGCAGCTCGCCGCCAACCCGTACCTGCTGGTGTCGTTGGTTTCGGTGGTGTTGTCCGGGCTCTCCGGGCGTCCCGGTACGCGCGGCGACCGGTGGTTGCGGGTGGATCTCTACACCGCGATGGTCGAGCATGCGGTGCGACGGGGTGGGCTGCGTTTTCCCGACGTGCCGGTCGACACCCTGATCCGGCTTCAGGCTGCGGTCGCGTACCAGATGCACGACGTGTCGCGAAGTGGGCTCGTCGACCGCGCCACACTCACTCAGCTGTGCCGGCAGGCGCTGGAACTGCTCGGTGAGCCGGCCCCGCCGGTCGCGGCCGAGCAGGTGGATCTGGTGATCGCCGGCATCGACCTGCTCACCGCCCGGGGTCAGGAACTGTACGGGTTTCGACACCTGACCGTGCAGGAGTACTTCGCGGGCCGGTGGCTGATCGATGCCGGGACGGTGGATGCGATCGTCACCGCCATCGGCGAGCGCCTCGGCGATCCGCGTTGGCTGGAAGCGGTCCGGCTCGCCCTCGGTCAGCTCAGCCGCGCCTCCGAGACCGTCTTCGCGGCGGTGGTCGACAAGCTGCTCGCCGGACCCGGCAGGCGACTGGCCGCCGAGATGCTCAGCCACAGCCTGGCCGACATCGCCGGGCTGCGCCGGCAACACCTGCGGGCCCTGGTCCAGGTGGCGGTGCAGACCGAGGCCGAGCTGACCGGCACCGTTGGCACGCTGCACCCGGACGGTGCGCGGATGCTGGAGCCGCTGCTGCGCTGGACGGTAAGCGTGCAGGGCGACACCGCATCTCGGCTGCTCTGCGAAGCCCTCTGCGAGCATCTGCTCGACCCGGCCCCGGCGATGGCGGCTGCCGCCGCCCGGCTGGTCGACGCGTTACGCCTCGACGACCGCTCGGTGGTGCAGACGCTGCTGGAGGCGCAGCACCGCGACAGCGCGGACCACGGCTGGCAGGTGACCCGGGCACTGCTCACCGTGCTGCATCGGCGGATGACCGCGATCGGTGGCGGTGACCCTGAGGCGGTCCGGGTCGGGCTGGATGCGGACCAACAGGCCCTGGTCGACACGATGGTCAGAGCCGCGCCGCCGACGACCGCCGCGGGCAGCGGCCGACGCCGGGCCGGCATCCGTGCCGCCACCACGCTCGGTGTACGCAACCAGATGCGGACGGCCCTGACGACCGAAGCGGTGTTGCGCGAGCGGGTCGGCAGTGACCTCGGTTGGCTGCGGGTGCTGCTCTGCCTCTACGGCGGCATCCCCTTCCTCGACATGATCCACTGGCTGCGTCGCCAGGACGAGGCGGTGTCGGTGTTCGCCGCGCCCACCAGCGAACCGGCGGAACGCTACCGGGCGGCGGTCCTGCTCGACACCCTCATCCGACCGGCGATCGCCGCCCGTGGCCCGCGTCCGGTGGCGTTCCGCCCGGAACAGATCGCGATCGACAGCGCGCTGACGGACCACCTGCTGACCTGGTTGCGGGCGGCCGTGCCCGGTCACGACCTGCCGGACCTGCTCGCCGGCATCCTCACCGATCGGCGAGCAGATCCGCAGGTACGCGGGGACGCGCTGGCCGCCTGGCTGGTGCTGGACACCGGTGAGGCTCAGGCCGGTGCCACGCCGTTCGTCGAGGAAGACATCGCCACCACGGAGGCGATCCGGCGGCGGGCGCGGTGGCGGCTGGGGCGTACGGACATGCTGCTCAGCGACGCGCTCGCCGGTCTGAACCCGCTGGCGGCCGGTGCCAGGCTCACCCGTGACGACCCCGGCGACCTGTCCCGGGACGCCTTCACCGACGTGGTGCGTGCACTGTGGATCGTGGGTACTCCGCGGCCCGACGGCGACTCGACGAGCCGGCCTCTGGCCGAGGAGTTGGCGCTGGCGGTCTGCGGGGCGAACGACGACAAGGAGTACGCCGTCGCCGTCACCCTCGACGTCAAGGGCCGGGACATGGTCAACGTCGCGGGCGGGCTGGCCTCGGCGCTGGCCGACGTGGCGCGGACCGCGTCCGTCGCCGCTGCCGGCACCGACGACTGGCGGCTCGACCCGCTCTCGCCTCCCGCAGGTGACCTTGCGGAGGCGCTGACGGTGCTCGCGGGTCTGCATCCCCGCTGGGGGTTCCTGCGGTGCTGGTGCCTGGATCGGCTCGCCGAGCAGATCATCGCGGAAGGATTCCGCACCGAGGCGGCCTGCCTGGCCCTGGAGGTGCTGGTCACCGACCCGACAAGCGCCAGGCGCACCCTCGAACGCCTCGGTCCGGCGGCCGGCGCTCCGAGCGGCGGGGCCGCGACAGAGCACAGCGATCAGCACGAGGAGACCGGCGACGGCGAACCGCAGGTGGGCGACGCACCGTTCGCCGGCGGCGGGCTACCGGGTGACCCGGTGGCGCTGTCCCGCCTCGACCAGTCGAGCGGACGGTCGCGGTCCGCGTACGCCGAGCTTCGCGGCCGGATCCGGCTCGCGGCGCTGCTCGGCGACCGGTGGACCGTGCGTGTCCTCGACGAGGTGCTCGGCGGCCTGACCGACGCGCATCAGCGGCTGCGGGCCATCGAACTCGCGGTGGGCGAGCGGCTGGTCGCACCGGGCCCCGAGCTTCTGGAGCGGGCGGTGGCCGCGGCCCGGCAGGTCGACGGCCCTGCCGCACGCGCCAGTGCCCTGGCCCGGACCGCCCGGTGGACCGACCTGGACACCGAAGAGGGACTGTTGCGCGAGGCGCTCGTCGCGCTGCGGGATGCGCCGCCGGACGAGGTTGCCCGCGTGCTGTCGGTCCTGCCGCCGCCGACGAGCGACGAGACACGGGCCCTGCGCCGACGGTGCGAGACGGTGTTGACTTCCCGTCGCCAACGCAGCATCGCCCGGGGCGACGCGGCGGGGGCGCTGCTCAGCCACGACCGGCTCGACCGGGACGCGGACACGGTGCAGGCCTGGGCCGCGCTCACCACGGCGATGCTGTGCCGACGCGGCCTGGACCTGCTCCGAGACACCGCGGGCCGGTTCACCTCGGAGCGCGCCGCCTGGTCCGCCCTGTCCGACCCCGAGCGACGACCCGCCGCGCTCGCCGCCCTCCGTGCGCGGGCAGCAGCCGGTGTGACAGCCCTTCGGCTGGAGAAGGAGGCGGTGGCCGGCATCGACGCGTTGCTTGCCGCGCAGCAGGTCGACGACGTCGTGGAGTTGCTGGCCGCCAGCCGCGCCACCACTGCGGTGTCGCGCGTGCGTCGGTGGCGCGAGCATCCCCGGGCGGATCTGGCAGGTGTGGCGACGCTGCTGGCGATCGAGTCCGGCGAACTGGATCCACCAGCCGTGACCCGCCTGGCGGACCTGCTTCGCAGCGGGGACGACCGGATCCGGCTGCGCACCCGAACCGCCATCGCCTCGGTGTCCCGAGGCGGGCAGGGGCCACCGAGGCTGCGGGCCAGCGCGCTCGGTGCGGAGTCGATAGTCGAACTCGTACGGCTGGTCTGCGCTGCGCGCGATCGTCATCCGCACCTGCACGGCGACCTGTCGTGGGCGCTTGCCGACATCGTGCACGACGCACCCGGCGTCCTGCGGTCGGCGCTGGACCTGCTCGCCGGGGAACCGGCTGCCCGGCGGCGGCTCCTCGTCGCGCTCCATCACCTTCGCCTGCCGGTCCTGGACATGCTGCTCGCCGAGTTGCCGCGGCTGTCCGACGAGGAGCAGATGGCGGTCCTGTGGGCGTTGCAGACCGTGGCCTGGACGCCGAGCCGCTTCGGGATGGAGGCCACCCGGCTGCGTCGGGCGGCCGACGCAGCCCGACGGTGCGTCAACGAAAGCGGCGACGGGCCGGCGGCACAGGCGTTGCGCCTGCTCGGGCTGATCCTGCCGGTGACCGGCCTCTCCGTCGACGCACTGCTCGGCGAGGCGCTCTCCGGTGACGGGCTGGCCGAGGCCGCCTGCGACGGCCTCGGGTTCCTGTTGCGTCGGGCCCGGTGGGAGGCGCCGGAGTTGGATGCCTCGGAGGCGGTCACGGAGCTGTGGCTGCTGGCCCGCGACCCGCACGAGCCGATCGCGGTCGCCGCGTTGACCGCGTTGGCCCGCGCCGGGGTGACAATCGAGGACGACGTCTCCATCGCGCCCGACCTCGTACTGCGCGGCCTTGTCGGGGCGGTGGACCCGTTCCTGGTGGGCGACCAGTGGCTGGCCGACCTGCGGCGGGCCGCACGTTTCGTGCTGCACGGTGTCCCGATGGGGGAGGGCACCGACCCGGACCCGTTGCTCGCGCTGCTGCTGGACCAGGTCGTCGCGCAGCTCATCAACGAGGTCGAGGCACCCGACAGGCCATCATGGGATGCCGGTGCCGACTACCTGTCCGTGCTGTACGCCGTGGCCGTGCACCAACCGGCAGCACTGCGGGAAGCGGTCGCCGGTGAACCCCGGGACCTGCCCGCCCTGCTGCTGACGTTGCTCGGGCACGAGCCCGGGTGGGTGACCCGTAGTGTCGCCGGTGCGTTGCTGGCCATCCTCGGCGACGGTGACGCGCCGTCGCTGCGGACGCTGCTGGACATGGCCTGGGACACCGACGCGGTCGGGGAGCGGGTGCTCGGGTCCTTCCGGTGGCTGGACCGGGTCACCGACCAGGGCCTGGCGGAACTCGTCCGGGCCACCGCCGACCCGTTCGTCGCCCGGGCCTACTTCGCCGTGCAGATGCTCGCCGCGCTCGCGAAGCAGGGCGTGTTCGGGCCGGACGAGCAGCGAACCGCGTTGGCCGCGGTGGCCGGCGCGATCCGTCGTCCGGACGCCACCCGGCACGTCCTGCTCGAACGCGACGGCCGGATCAGCAGCTTGGGCACCCTGGCGGATGCCTGCCGGCAGGCCGTCGGCTGGATCGAGTCGGACCGACGGTTGCGTGAGTCGGAGGCGGTCCACGCCGGTGTGGTGCTTCCTGCTGAGGGCGTCAACGGGGAGCCCGTCACGCTGCGACTCACCGGCGACGTGCCGATCGACGAGCCGGTCCGCTACCAGATCGACTATCTCCAGCAGACCGAGAACATCGAGCTACCGGCCGCGCTGACCCAGCGACTCGGCGCGGTGACCGCTGCCGCCGCCGGTGCCAAGGTACCGCTGGTCGCCCTGGTGCCGTCGGCTAGCGATCGGTCGGGTCGCGGATCCGGGTCGCCGCGGGCGACCGGGGAGCAGGGCCGTGGACGCCTGGCGGAAGCCGCGGTCGAGGGCAGCGGAACGGCCAAGGCGGCGCTGCTGCTGATCTTGGGCCGGAACATGGTCGGTGAGGAGACATACAGCTATCTGCGGGTGTCGGAGCAGCAGCTCGAGGATGTCCGGGCGGCGCTCGACTCCGGTCGGCCGTTCACGCCGGGGGACTTCGGGACCGTGATCATCAGCGGCCGGGACAAGCCCAGCGCCGACGTGATCGAACTCGTCGGCGTACCCGACTTCCTGATCCAGTTCAACGAGCCCACAGCGGCGGCGTCGACAGCCGCAGACCCTCCGGCCGAGACCGGGTAGTACCGGGAAGCACCGCGAGGCCGGACGCCGGCCGGAGCCCCGTGACCCCGGCCGGCGTGCGGGTCAGAGGATCCGCAGGTCCTTGACGGTGTACGAGAGCGAACCGCGGAAGCCGACACCCACCCGCAGCGGCGCCAGGTCGGCGAGTTCCTCGCGCGGTGCAGGCAGGAACCGCAGGTCGCCGGTGCCGACCCAGGTGTTCGCCATCCGCAGGCTGTCGAGCACCGACATGGTCAGCTCGTGGACCGGCGGCCGGTGGTGCTGCCCGGCCGCGAGCTGCGGGAAGTGCCGCAGGTTGACGATCGGCCGGGTCAGGGCCGGCAGCCGCTCGGCGGTCCGGTCCAGGGTGACTGTGGTTTCCGCCAGCCGGTGGCCGCCCGCGGAGAGCACGGCGGCGAAGCGGCCACCCTTGCCGACGACCGGACCGGCCAGGCTCTCGACCGCGAACGCACGGGTCTGCTTGATCGCCCCGAGCTTCTTCGGGAAGCCCTGGACCCAGCCGCGGGCCAGCGACGAGTCGTTGTCCACCCAGATGAACGGGCACCAGGCCACCGGGGTGCCCCGCCAGTGCGCGTCGAGCAGCACCAGGAACTCGGAGTACTGGCTGTAGGGCGGGTCCAGGTAGTCGTCGGTGCCCCCGTTGAACTGCCAGTCGATGAACACGCCGTACCCGTGGCCGGGGTTGACGGGGTCGGGATCGAGGCCGGTGGGCAGCGACGCGGCGGCCGCCTCCGGGCTGGTCCAGAACTCCGCGCCGACGGCGTCCCCGACGTAGTGCCACGGCGGTTTGCCGGCCAGGTTGGCCACTCCGCGTGCGCTGAGGGGCAGGGTGTAGCCCTTGAGTCGTTCCGGGTCGGTGACGGCCGCGGCGGCCGGCGATGCCGTCGCGGCGGTGCCGGCGAGGCCGACGGTCCCGCCCGCCAACGCGGCGAGCACGGTACGCCGCTGAAGGTTGTTCTCCACGCTTTCCTCCTGGAGATCGTCGTTCCACCCTGGACGACGACCGGTCCGGTCGGAATCTCATCGGCCGGCGGGGAAGTGTTGTAGATCATGCGCAGCGTTCCTGGTCGAGGCGTTGATCGGGATCGTTGCGTTATCGCTCACTCCAGCCGGCGCGACCGTGCTCGTGAGGTGCCGAGAGGGCTGTGCAACATTCAGCAGATGTCGATGATCATGATTAAGTTGAGTCGAGTATGCAGGACTTCTTGAGTGCGCCGAAACTTTGTGGCAATCTCAGCTTCATCGACGCTTAGCGTTCTCTCGTCTCCTGTGTCGCCCCGGTGGACGGTCTGAACCGGCTGGTGATGTTAGCGCTAACCCGTCGGAACTAGTCGACTCCGAGAGGGTGCTGGCACATGAATCTGGTACATCCGAGTGGTTCTCCACGACGCAGGCGGCTCATCACCGCGACGCTCCGCACGCTGGCTGCCGCCGCACTGGCGGCCGGCATGGTCCTGGCGCCTGTCACGGCCGCCAGCGCGGCCTCCACACTTGGCGCCTCGGCGGCGGAGAAGGGCCGCTACTTCGGCGCGGCGGTCGGGACCTACAAGTTCAACGACAACACGTACATGACGGTGCTGAACCGCGAGTTCAACAGCCTGGTCGCCGAGAACGAGATGAAGTGGGACGCGACCGAGCCGCAGCGCGGCGTGTTCAACTACAGCGCCGGTGACCGCATCGTCAGCCACGCACGGTCGCGGGGCATGAAGGTGCGCGGGCACACCCTGTTGTGGCACGCCCAGCAGCCCGGCTGGGCTCAGGGCCTGTCCGGCGGCGACCTGCGCAACGCCGCCATCAACCACGTCACCCAGGTGGCCAGCCACTTCCGGGGGCAGATCTACTCCTGGGACGTGGTGAACGAGGCGTTCGCCGACGGTGGCAGCGGCGCCCGACGTGACTCGAACCTGCAGCGCACCGGCAACGACTGGATCGAGGCGGCGTTCCGTGCCGCCCGGGCCGCCGACCCGAACGCCAAGCTCTGCTACAACGACTACAACACCGACGGGATCAACGCGAAGTCGACTGGCATCTACAACATGGTGCGCGACTTCAAGTCCCGCGGCGTGCCGATCGACTGCGTGGGCTTCCAGTCCCACCTGGGCACCACGCTTCCCGGTGACTACCAGGCCAACCTTCAGCGCTTCGCCGATCTGGGCGTGGACGTGGAGATCACCGAACTGGACATCACCCAGGGCGGAAACCAGGCCAACATGTACGGCGCCGTCACCCGCGCCTGCCTGGCGATCTCGCGTTGCACCGGCATCACCGTCTGGGGCGTACGGGACTGCGACTCCTGGCGTGGCGGCGACAACGCCCTGCTCTTCGACTGCGCGGGCAACAAGAAGGCCGCGTACAACGCCGTCCTCGACGCCCTCAACAGCGGCTCGAACCCGAACCCGAACCCGACCGGCAACCGGCTGCGCAACGAGGCTTCCGGTCGATGCCTGGACGTCAACGGGGCAAGCTCGGCCAACGGATCACAAATGATCATCTGGGATTGCCACAGCAACGCCAATCAGCAGTTCACCCAGAACGGGCGGGCGTTGCAGGTGATGGGCAAGTGCCTGGACGTGCCGAGCAACGCCGGCACCGGAACCCGGGTGCAGATCTGGGACTGCAGCGGCGCGGTGAACCAGCAGTGGGTCTTCAACAGCAACGGCACGATCAGCAGCGCGCAGACCGGGCTGTGCCTGGACGTCAACGGCGCCGCCACCGCCAACGGCAGCGCGGTGATCGTGTGGAGCTGCCACGGCGGTGGCAACCAACGCTGGTCGAGGGCCTGATCTGACAAGTGGGCACGACGGTCGGCACCATGAAGAGGGGAACGACAATGGTCAGATCCCGTTCGAGTCGCTACCTGACCCGGTTACTCGCCTGCGCCATGGTCGCGCTCGGCGCGGTGCCGACCGCCGTGCTCGCCGGAGCCTCGCCTGCCGCCGCGGACACCACTGCGTTCCGCGGCGTCAACTGGGCCCGGCTGGGAGACAACTTCCACGGCGGACCGCTGGTCCTGCACGGGTTGAGCAGCTCCGACAGCTACGCCACGGTCCAGGCCAAGGCCAACGCCATCTACACCGGATTCCAGAACAACCTGGGCGCCAACACGGTCCGGCTGCCGATCAACACCTACACCGTCGGTACGAGCTGGTGGAACTCGTACACCGGCGCGATCGACGCCGCGACGGCGAAGGGTTTCAAGGTCGTCCTCTCCTACTGGGACGACGGGGTCGCTGCCAGCGGCGGCCGGATCGTCAACACGAGCGCCTTCAACACCATGTGGAACACCGTGGTCGCCCGGTACGGCGGCAACGACCTGGTCTACTTCGAGCCGATGAACGAGCCGGGCGGGCATTCCGCCGCCGACTGGGCCAACGTGGTCGTCAACTGGCTCGACGCCCGCCCGTCGATTCCCCGTGACCGCGTCTTCGTCAGCGGCGCCGGCCTGAACACCGACATCAAGTCGATGTGTGCCGACCGCCGGCTCGACGGGACGCTCGTATCGCTGCACCACTACACCTTCTTCAGCGGTGCGAAGAACTACGACCAGTGGGTGGCGTTTCTGCGGGACGCGATCGGTCCCTGCGCCGGGCGTACCGTCATGGACGAGTTCGGCGCGCCCATGGACACCGGGCTCAACTACCACGACGCCGCCAGCAGCGACAACTTCGTGCGCTACTTCCGCGCCACCACCGACGTGCTGCGGGAGTTGCGGATCGGCTCGATCTACTGGCCGGGCCTGGGCGGCAAGGTGACCGCAGGCCAGGGTGACGACTGGTACGCCATGCAGAAGCTGCACGGCACCGGAACCAACCTCACCCTGAGCACCCCCAACGCCAGCGGCCTCGATCGCCTCCGGTACGCCTGGGGCCTGACCGGCGGCGGCGTCCCGGACCGGGTAAGCCGGCTCCGCAACGTCGGCACCGGGCAGTGCCTGGACATCCCCGGCGGCACCACCGCCAACATCCAGGTCCAGGTGTACGCCTGCAACACCAGCACAGCCCAACGTTGGACCGCGACGGCCGGTGGACAACTCACGGCGCTCGGCGGCCAGCGCTGCCTCGACGCGTACAACCGGGGGACGACAAACGGCACCGTCGTCGGCACGTACGTGTGCAACGGCGGCGACAACCAACGGTGGACGATCGGCGGCGACGGCTCGATCCGCAGCGCACTGTCCGGCCTCTGCCTGGACGTGAACACCTCCACCCTGAAGGTCCAGCTCTGGGCCTGTTGGGGCGGCGACAACCAGAAGTGGCAGACAGAAAACATCTGACCAACACCCCCGGTTCGCGTGGATGGCTCAGGCGACGGCCGGTCGACGAAGGTGGGAAGGGCAGCAATGGGATCATTCGTTCGGGCCGGAAGAGGTTTGGTGCTGGCGGTGGGAGTGCTCGTCTCCGCTGTACTGCCTGCCGTGGTCGCCGACCAGGCGCCGGCTTCGGCGGCGACCCAGGCGACGTACTACGTCGCTCCGGGCGGCAACGACAGCAACGCGGGCACCCTCGCCGCACCATTTCGCACCGTGCAGCGCGCCCGGGACGCCGTTCGCGCGATAAATGCGAACATGACCGGCGACATCCAGGTCTACCTGCGGGGCGGAACGTATCCGGTCAGCAGCACGATCGAGTTCGGGGCGAGCGACTCCGGCACCAACGGGTACCGGGTCAGCTATGCCGCCTACCCGGGCGAGACGCCGGTGCTTCAGGGCGGTGTGCAGGTCGCCGGCTGGACCCAGCACAGCGGCAACATCTGGAAGGCTCCGCTGGACCGGGCCAACAAGCTGCGGTCGCTCTACGTCAACGGCAAACGGGCCTTCATGGCGGCCAAGACCATCAACTCGGCGGGCTGCCATGGGTCGTACGCCATCACCGCGGGACAGGCCGACTGGGCCTGGGAATCCGGCTCGCAGTGCGCGGGCGCGCGATACAGCCAGGCCGATTTCCCGGCCGTGGCCGCGAACCAGGAGGACATCGAGATCGAGACGGCGACCACCTGGACCACCGCCATCGTGGGGGTCCGGCAGGTGATCACCGACGGGTCCAACCGGGTGGCCCTGTTCCAGCAGCCCGGTGCCGCCATCGCCCAGGGAGCCTTCAACGGCAACGCCCAGATCAACGGCAGCCACAAGGTCATGAACGCGTACGAGTTCCTGGACGCGCCGGGCGAGTTCTACTTCGACAAGTCCAGCCGGACGGTCTACTACTACAAGGCCAGCAGCGAGAACATGGCGACCGCCTCGGTCTTCGCGCCGAACAACGTGGCCACCGTGCTGCGGATCGCCGGCACGTCGACAAGCAACCGGGCGCGGAACATCACGTTCTCCGGGCTCACCGTGGAGCACTCCGACTGGAACCTGGTGAACGTCGCCGGTTCGGTGTTCAAGCAGGCACAGCAGGGCAACCTGAGCGCCTTCGCGTACGCCCGGGGCAACTTCCACGTCTACCACTACCGCAACGTCGACCTGACTCCCGGCATCGTCCACCTGCAGAACGCCGACGGGATCCTGTTGGAGCGCAACCGCGTCCAGCACACCGGTGCCGACGGGATCAACATGGTCAACGACGTGATCAACACCCGGCTGATCGGGAACTACACCAACGACGTCGCGGGGACCGCGGTCAGCGTGGGTCATCCGCAGCACGTCTACATCGGTGACCACACGTCGAGCAACCGGGAGAAGTATTCGCCCCAGGTCGAGGGAGCGCCGCGGAACATCGAGATCAAGAACAACTACATCCATGACAGCGCGGTGTTGTTCAACGGACACGGCGCGGTCGCGGCCTACTTCGTCGATGCCCTCACCGTGCAGCACAACCGCATCGAGAAGGCCCCCTGGGCCGGCATCACCATGGGCTGGGGGTGGTGGAACTTCGACGGCTCATCGGGATCGATCGTGCCGAACCGGCCCACCACGACGGCGAAGAACAACACCATCAGCCACAACCACATCATCGACACCGTGCAGCGGCTCAGCGACACGGCGCCCATCTACACGTTGGGCAGCCAGCCGGGCACCGTCGTCAGCAACAACTACCTCCAGGGCGTTCCCGCCGGCCACAAGTACGGGCTCCACCCGGACGAGGGCTCGGCGTACATGACCTTCCGGGACAACGTCCTGAGCGTCGACAAGAACATCACCTGGATGATCAACTCGGACAACTTCGGGCGCAAGCACGACCTGACCATCACCCGGACGTACGGCCCGATCAACAAGGTCTCCGAGAAGAACCTGCCCAACAGCACAATCGACGACATCATCGTCTCCTCCGACTACGTGTGGCCGGCGGCGGCGTACCAGATCGCGGTGAACTCCGGGCCGGAGGAGTCGTTCCGCGACGTCGTCCAGGCCCGTGGGGTGCCGATGCAGGACCACGTCCTGCCGGCCAGCACGACCGCCGCCAGCGGCGTGACCTCGATTCCGATCCGCAGTACCGGGGACGCGGCCAGGAGCCTCTGGCTGGCCCCCTCCGGCACCACCAGCTTCACCGCCGGCCCGACGATGACCAGGGCGGACGGCAACGCCACAAGCATCGCGGTGCCCACGACCTCGGGCGACTACCGGCTCTACGTCGTCGACGCCCAGGGCAACCGGTCGGCGGAATCCGCGTCGATCGTGCGGCGGCAGGGCACCAGCAGCGGGCAGAACGTCCAGCTCGTGGGCGGCCAGTCGGGCCGTTGCATCGAGGTGCCCGGCGCGGCCACCGCCAACGGCACCCAGGTGCAACTCTGGGACTGCGGCGCCGGCACCCACCAGCGGTGGACCTACACCGCGGGCAAGCAGTTGACCGTGTACGGCAACAAGTGCCTGGACGCCTTCGGCAACGGCACGACGAACGGCACGGCAGTCATCATCTGGGACTGTCACGGCGGGCTCAACCAGCAGTGGAACGTCAACGCCGACGGCACCATCACCAGCGTCCAGTCCGGACTCTGTGTCGATGCCAACGGTGCCGCCACCGCCAACGGCACGAAGATCATTCTTTGGTCGTGCAACGGCGGCACGAACCAGCAGTGGAGTCGACGTAGCTGAGAACCGACCCGGGGGCCAGGCATCCTGCCTGGCCCCCGGGCCTCTGCTGGTCGACCGGTCCGGTGCGCCGCACCGGACCGGATCGGGTCACTCCGACTTGCCGAAGGCGTCGACGCCGGTCAACTCGGCCGAGAGCGCCCAGAGCCGCTCGGCCGCCTCGCGGTCCTCGGGGCCGTCGAAGGTCTTGGCGACCTTGCACGCCTGGAGGTAGGCGCCGCCGTCACCCGCCAGAGCCGGTGACGTCGCGGCCCAGACCTGGGTCGCGGCACCCTGCTCGGGGGCCCGGAACTCGGGCAGCAGCGCGGTGCCCTCCTCGTCGATCCAGCCGGCACCGACCATCTCCTCCTTGGAGAGGTGGCGCTGCAACGGCGTGAGGATGTAGCCGGGGTTCACCGAGAACGCCTGCACCCCGGCCGCCCGACCCAGCCGGTCCAGCTCGGCGGCGAAGAGAATGTTTGCCGACTTCGACTGGCTGTACGCCGCCCACTTGTCGTAGCCGTCGGTGAAGTGCACGTCGTCCCAGTTGATGCGGGGGGTCTCCCCGGCGCCGGAGGACAGCACGACGACGCGCGCGCCGCCGTCGGCGGTCAGGGCCGGCCAGAGCCGGTTGACCAGGGCGTAGTGCCCCAGGTGGTTGGTGGCGAACTGGGCCTCCCAGCCCGGACCGACCCGGGTCAGCGGGGTGGCCATGACCCCCGCGTTGTTGATCAGGATGTCGATGCTGCGGCCCGAGGCGAGGAACCGCTCGGCGAACGCCCGCACGCTGTCCAGATCTGCCAGGTCGAGCTCGTCGACCTCGACCCCGTCGATCCCCGCGACCGCCTCCCGCGCGACGTCCGTACGCCGGGCCGGGACGATGACCCGGGCGCCGGCGGCGGCGAGCGCACGGGTGGTTGCCAGACCCAGGCCCGAGTAGCCGCCGGTGACGATGGCGACCTTGCCGGAAAGGTCGATGCCGGCGAGCACCTCTGTCGCGGTGCTGTCGATGCCGAAGCTCAGGTCGTCATGCTTGTCAGAAACAGTCATCTTCCACTTCCGGTCGGGCACCACTGCTGCTGGCGCGGAGGGGTCAGGCAGGCGTCTCGACGCGGTGGAGCCGCTGGGTCAGGCTCGGATACAGCAGGCCCTGCAGGATGCCGATGCTGGCTGCCGGCGTCGACGTGAGCGTCACCAAGAGATGGAGCACCGTGAACTGTAGTCCAAAGGTGACTCCGTGGTGGGGTAGGCGTACGCGCAGGTGCGCTTGTCCTCGTCCAGGAACCGCTGACCCAGGGCGCGGCGTCCGCCAGGGGGTACGGCCGAAGTCCGTACAACTTCGTGGAAAGTGCTGCCTCGTCAGCCAGCGAGACAGCACTTTCCCCGAAACTGCCGCCAGGGCCGGGTGGGCGGGGCCTGGGGGGCGTCGTTGTTCAACTTATTCATGACGGGCGTCAGAATTTCTTGACTTCCGGTGCCGGGTGACTGACCATGGCCAACACAGCGACGTGACCTCTCACACAGTGGTAGGTCACCTGCAGATCCGTGGCATCCGCCGATTTCTGACGCACCCCACCACCCCCGCCCAGGAAGGGCCTCGTCAATGAAGAAGGTCATCGCACTCGGGCTGATCGCCGCCACCGCGATCGCCCTCACCGCATGTACTGATTCCGATGCGTCCTCCCCGTCCGACTCCGCCGACGGCGATCTGCGCCAGGTCCGGGTCGCGGCGCTGCCCATCACCGAGACCGCCGCACTCTGGGGCGGCATCAAGGCGGGCATCTTCGCCAAGCGCGGCCTCAGCGTGGAGGTGCTGCCCGCCCAGGGTGGCGCGCAGGCTATTCCGGCACTGCTCAACGGCGACATCGACTTCGCGATCGGCCAGCCCTTCGGCCCGTTCCGGGCCGACCTCCAGGACCTCGGCGTGGTCATGATCGGCAACTACGCCTCCTCGTACGCCGAGGGTGACGACATCAACGCCGTGGTGGCTTCGGCGAAGTCCGGCATCACCCGGCCGGCCGAGCTGGCGGGTCGCCGGGTCGCGGTGAACAGCCTGGGCGCGGCGGGCGACGTGACGATCATGGCGGCGGTCGAGAAGGACGGCGGGGACCCGTCCACCATCAAGTTCGTCGAGGTCGCCTTCCCGGACGCCCCGGCGCAGTTGGAGGCCGGCAACATCGACGCGGCCTGGGTGCCGGAGCCGTTCGTCACGCAGCTGCGCAGCCGTGGCGACACCTTCATCGTGGCGCCGTACCAGGCGGTCGTGCCGGGTCTGACCACGCTGACCACGATCACCACCAAGGAGCGCACGGAGAAGGACGCCAAACTCGTCGACGACTTCGCGGCGGCGATGAAGGAGACGCTCCAGTGGGCCCAGGACTCCGCCAACGAGACGGCGGTCCGGCAGGCCATCAAGGACAACCTGCAACTGCCGGAGCCGGTGGCGGATTCGGTGAAGCTGCCCGAGTTCGGCTGGGATCTCGACCGGACGAGCCTGCAGACGCTCGCGGAACTCGCCCAGAAGTACCGCGTGCTCGACAAGCAGCCGAACCTCGACCGGCTCATCCAGCAGAAGTAGCCGGCGACCGCACGCCCTCCCCGGTCCCCGAGACCGGGGAGGGCGTCGCCGCCGCTCGTTCACGGGAGTGACATGGCTGTCCCATCCACCCGACGCCTGCGTGGCTTGCGCAAGGCACTGCTGGGCCTCACCGGCCTGGCCGGATTCCTCGTCGTCTGGCAGCTGATCCCGACGCTGGGCCTGATCAACTCGCAGTACCTGCCGTACGTGACGGACGTGTTCGCGCGGCTGGCCGAGGAATCCGTCGACCTCGCGTTCTGGCGGCGGCTGGGGTCCACCATGAAGTCGTGGGCGATCGGACTGACGGTGGCCACGCTCGCCGCCGTGGTCCTCGGCACGGTCGTCGGTCTGGTGCCGTTCCTCCGGCGCGCCACGCACACGATGATCGAGTTCCTGCGGCCGATCCCGTCGGTGGCGTTGATCCCGTTGGCCGTGCTGATGTTCGGCATCCAGATGCAGGCCGCCCTCGTCATCATCATCTACGCGTCGTTCTGGCAGGTGTTCGTGCAGGTGATCTACGGGGTGGCCGACGTCGACGCGGTCGCCCGGGACACCGCCCGCAGCTTCGGTCTGACCCGTCGCGAACAGTTGACCCACCTGGTGCTGCCGACGGCCCTGCCGTACCTGATGACCGGGGTGCGGCTCGCCGCGGCGGTCGCGCTCATCCTGGCCATCACCGCGGAGATGGTGATCGGCAACCCCGGCCTCGGGCGGATGATCGAACTGTCCCGCTCCGCCGGGGACTCCGTCGGCCTGTACGCCTTCGTGGTGGTCACCGGCCTGCTCGGGCTCGCTGTCAACCTGGTCTTCCGGTTCGTCGAGCGGCGCACGTTGTCCTGGCACGAGTCGATCCGAGGGGAGCAGGCCCTGTGACCAAGCACCCTGACCGGATCGCCGTCGCCGAGCGCACGGCCGGGCCCGACGTCGCGCGTCGACCCGGGGTCGGCTCCCGGATCGCGGCGAGTCTCGGCTATTCGCTCGGGCTGCCCATGCTGCTGCTGGTGGTCTGGGGGCTGCTCGCGACGAGGTCGACGAACCGGTTCTTCCCCGACCCGCTGACGATCTTCGAAGCCTTCGTGGACACCTGGGTCGGGCCCGCGTTCGTCGAGGACGTACTGCCCAGCCTGTACCGCCTCGGCCTCGGCATCACCGCCTCGATCGTGGTCGGCATCGCCGCCGGCACCATCATCGGCCTGATGCAGTGGCTGCGCGAACTGCTCGAACCGCTGCTGGAGTTCTTCCGGGCCATCCCACCGCCGGTGCTGATCCCGGTGGCGATGCTGCTGCTCGGCATCACCGACACCATGAAGGTCGTGGTCATCGTCTCCGGCGCGGTCTGGCCGATCCTGCTGAACACCATCGAGGGCGTACGGGCCACCGACAGCGTGATGACCGAGACCGCCGACTCGTTCCAGGTCACCTGGTGGGAGCGGCTCTGGTTCCTGGTGCTGCCGGCGGCCAGCCCGCGCATCATGGCCGGGGTCCGGCAGGGCCTGTCGGTCGCGCTCATCCTGATGGTGATCTCGGAGATGTTCGCCTCGTCCGCCGGGCTCGGCTACCGCATCGCCTACTTCCAGCGCAACTACCTCATCGCCGAGATGTGGAGCGGAATCCTCCTGCTCGGTCTCGTCGGCGTCTTCCTCGCCGTCGTCTTCGGAATCGTCGAGCGGCGCGTGCTGCGCTGGTACCACGGACTCAGGGAGGTCAACCGTGCCTGACCGGAGCACCCTGCTGCGGGTGGAGCATCTGCGCAAGGTCTACGAATCGGCCACCGGCAACGTCGAGGCGATCGGGGACATCAGCTTCACGATGAACGCCGGTGAACTGGTCTGCATCGTCGGGCCGTCCGGTTGTGGCAAGACCACGCTGCTGAAGTGCCTGGCCGGTCTGCTGCGCCCGACCAGCGGCGTGGTCGAGATGGACGGTGCGCCGGTGACCGGGCCGAGCCCGGCCATGGCTGTGGTGTTCCAGGAGTACGGCCGCAGTCTCTACCCGTGGCTGACCGTACGCGGCAACGTCGAGCTGCCGCTGCGGCACAAGAAGCTCAGCCGCGCCCAGCGGGAGAAGTTGGTGACCGACGCGCTCGTCGCGGTGGGGCTGGACCATGCCGCCCGCAGCCATCCGTGGCAGCTCTCCGGGGGCATGCAGCAACGGGTGGCGATCGCGCGGGCCATCGCGTACCAGCCCGAAGTCATGATCATGGATGAGCCGTTCGCGGCGGTCGACGCGCAGACCCGGGCGGACCTGGAGGACCTCGTCCGCGAGCTGCACACCAGCCGTAACATGTCGATCCTCTTCGTCACCCACGACATCGACGAGTCGGTTTACCTGGGAGAACGGGTTCTAGTATTGTCCAAGTCGCCGACCTGGGTTCAAGAGGACCTCGCGATCGATCTGCCGCCTACGCGTGATCAGATCACCACCCGCGCCCTGCCCCGGTTCACCGAGCTGCGGACCCACGTCTACGACCAGATCCAGCGGGCCAAGCGTGGCAAGACTGTCGACGCGCAACCGGCGCGGTGACCGCTGCGGCCGCCACGACGGATTCGCCGAAAGGGAGGGCTGTGCGTAGCCGTCAGCCGAAGCAACTGCTGCTCGCCTTCTTCGGTGAGCATGTGGTCGACGCCGCAACCGGGCCGATCCGGGCCAGTGCCCTGATCAGCGTGCTGGAACCGGCCGGCGTCGCCGCGCCGGCCACCCGCGCGACCCTCGACCGCCTGGTCGGCAGCGGCATCCTCGCCCGCACCAGGAACGGTCGGGAGACGCTGTTCTCGCTGACCGAGCACGGTGCGGCAGTGCTGCGCGAGGCAACGGACCGGGTCCGTGGCCCTCGGCCGTTCGACCCGCAGGGCAACGGGTGGACCCTTGTCACCTTCTCCATCCCCGAGGGCCAGCGGATGCTGCGGCACCGGCTGCGCTCGACCCTTACCTGGGAGGGGTTCGCGCCGATCCGGGACGGCCTGTGGCTCGCGCCCGGCGAGGTCGACCTCGCCGGCTCGTTGGAGCCGTTACGGCAGGACCTGCCACCGCACACCGTCATGGCGTTCCACGCCCGGGAGCTGGACGGCTTCCCGATCGGGGAAAGCGTGCGCGCCGCCTGGGACATCGAGGCGATCCGGCGCGAACACCTCGCCTTCATCGAGGTGTGGGACGACCCCGCCGCCGTGGCGCTGGCACCGAGCGCGCTGACCGTACGCACGATGCTGGTGGCGGACTGGCTGGCGTTGCTGCGCGCCGATCCCCGGCTGCCGGCCGAGTTCATGGACGAGCAGTGGCCGGCCACCCGGTCGGCGGAGACCTACCGCCGGATGCACGAGAAGCTGGCCGAGGCGTCCGCCGCGGAGTTCGCCGAACTCGTCGCCGCCCGCACCTCGGTCAGACGCCGAAACGGGCGCGCAGGTCCGCCTTCCGCACCTTCCCCGACGCCGTCCGCGGCAACTCGTCCACGATGATGACGTTCTTCGGCAGCTTGTAGCGCGCGAGCCGGCCGTCGAGGTACGCCCGTACGGCCTCGACGTCCACCGCCGCGCCGTCGCGTACCGTCACGATCGCCCACGGCACCTCGCCCCACCGTTCGTCGGGCACGCCGATGACCGCCGCCGCGGTCACCCCCTCCAACTCGCCGAGCAGTTGCTCGATCTCGGCGGGGTAGATGTTCTCCCCACCGGAGATGATCATGTCTTTCAGGCGGCCGGAGATGTGCAGGTAGCCGTCGGAGTCCAGGTAGCCGAGGTCACCCGAACGGAACCACCCGTCCGGGGTGAACGCGTCGGCGGTCGCCTCGGGCAGCCCGTGGTAGCCGGGGAAGACGTTCGGCCCGGCGATCTCGATCTCGCCGACGCTGCCGGTGGGCGCCGGCTCCCCGCTCACGTCGGTGATCCGTACCTCGGTGAAGAAGTGCGGCAGCCCGACGCTGCCCTGCTTGGCGCGGGTCATGTGCGGCGGCAGCGAGGTGGCGCCCGGTGACGCCTCGGTCATCCCGTAACCCTGGGAGAACGACAACCCCCGTGCCTCGTACGCGTTGAGGATGCGCGGCGGCACCGCCGAACCCCCGCAGGTCAGCTTCGCCAGCGTGGACAGGTCGGTCGAGGCCCAGTTCGGATGGTCGGCCATCAGCTGATACGTGGTGGGGACCCCGCTGAGCATGGTGACACCGTGCCGTTCGATCTGGGCCAGCGCGCGCCCCGGCTCGAAGCCCTTCTCCAGCACCATCGTGGCGCCCTTGAGGATGACCGGCAGGGCGCCCATGCCCAGCGAGGCGACGTGGAACAGCGGCGAGATCATCAGTGCCACGTCGGTCGAGACAACGTCGTAGTCGACCACGCAGTTGATGGCGACCCAGGTCAGGTTGCCGTGGGTCAGCACCGCGCCCTTGGCACGACCGGTGGTGCCGGAGGTGTAGACGATCGCCGCCGGGTCCCCGTGATCGGTGGCGACGGGACCTGCGGCATCGGTGGCTGCGGTGCGGGCCAGTCGCGCCAGCCCCGGTCGGTCCGCGTCGCCGTCGCCGGTGACCACCACGTGCGGCGTTCGCGCGGCCGGCACGGCTGCGGCCACCCGGGGCGCGAACTCGGGGTCGTGGATGAGCACCCGGGCACCGGAGTCGTCCAGGACGTGGGCGATCTCCGGTGCCGCGAGCCGGGTGTTCACCGGGACGAAGACGGCCCCCAGCTGCGCCGCGCCGAACATCACCTGGAGGAACTCGGGGCTGTTCTCACCCAGGTACGCGACCGCGTCGCCCTTGCCGACGCCCCGGTCGCGCAGCACGGCGGCGACCCGGTCGGTGGCGTCGGCAAGCTGGGCGTACGTCAACGTCGAGCCCTCGCCGTGGACGAGGGCGACCTTGTCGGGGGACTTGAGTCGACGCTTGGCCATCCAGACGCCGATTCCGTGCTGGTGCATCATCAGTCTCCTGGTGGTGGAGGTGGTGTGCTCACCCGGCCCGGCTGACCCCCCGCTCGGGCGTGCCGCGTGTCAGCGGTGGCTCAGGCGTAGAAGCGGTACAGCCCGCGGGCGACGACCGCCGGCTTGGTGCCGCCTTCGATCTCGATGGTCTGGTCGACGGCGATCTGGTAGCCACCCCGGACCTCGGTGACCTCGGCGATGGTGGCCCGCATGCGCACCCGGGAACCGACAGTGACCGGCGCCGGGAAGCGCACCTTGTCCAGGCCGTAGTTCACCTTCGTGGTCACTCCCTTGACCTCCAGCAGCTCGGTCCAGAAGGGAACGGCCAACGAGAGGGTGAGGAAACCGTGCGCGATCGGTGCGCCGAACGGACCCGTCTTCGCCCGCTCCGGGTCGACGTGGATCCACTGGTGGTCGTCGGTGGCGTCGGCGAAGAGGTTCACCTGGTCCTGGGTGACCGTCCGGTACTCGGTGTAACCGAGGTCGGTGCCGGCGAGGTCGGCGAGCTGGTCGTAGGCGATGGTGGTCGTCATGGCGGTTCCTCTCGTCGTCACCGGGCAAGGCGCAGCAGGCGGGCCGCGTTGTCCTTGAGGATGCCCGGAAGCACGTCGGGCTTGAGGTCGGTGGCCGCCACATCGCGCAGCCAGCGGTCGGGGGTGATCAGTGGAAAGTCGGTGCCGAAGAGCACCCGGTGCTTGAGCATCGAGTTGGCGTAGCGCACCAACTCGGCCGGGAAGTACTTCGGGCTCCAACCGGACAGGTCGATCCAGGTGTTGTGCTTGTGGGTGGCCACCGACAGCGCTTCGTCCTGCCACGGCACCGACGGGTGGGCCATGATGATCTGCAGGTCCGGGAAGTCGGCGGCGATCGGGTCGAGCAGCATCGGGTTGGACAGCCCCAGCCGCAGACCGTAGCCGCCCGGGGTGCCCGCGCCGATGCCGGTCTGTCCGGTGTGGAAGATGGCGGGCAGGCCCGCGCGTTCGATCAGCGCCCACAGTGGTGCGTACTTCTCGTGGCTCGGGTCGAAACCCTGCACGGTGGGGTGGAACTTGAATCCGCGTACGCCCTCGTCATCGATCAGCCGGGCGGCGAGTTCGAGGGCCGCTTCGCCGGTGCGCGGGTCGACCGAGCCGAAGGGAATCAGCACGTCGGCGTGCTCGGCCGCGGCGCGGGCGATGTCGGCGCTGGACAACGGCGGATGCTTGAGCTGCGTACGGGCGTCGACGGTGAAGACGACGGCGGCCATGCTGCGCTCGCGGTAGTACTGCGCCACCGCGTCGACGGCGGGGCGCGGCCCGTCGGTGCGGAAGTACTTCGACACCGCCGCCACGAGTGGCTCGGGCAGCGAGGCGTGACCGTGGTCGTCGACCTCGATGTGGACGTGCATGTCGATCGCCGTGACGGCGTCGAGGTCGATCGCGGGCTGGTACATGAGGGGCACCTTCGTCGAGCGGGGTGGCGTCGGGCGGATCAGGAGGCCGCGGGCTTGAACTCCTCGGGCAGCTCGGGGAAGCGTTCGCCGACACTCTGCAGGGCGGTGGCGAACTCGGTCGGCCAGGCCTGCACCAACGCCTCGTAGCTCCAGCCGCCCTCGTGGTAGGCGGTCAGCGCCGCCTCCGGGTGGGTCCAGATCTGCAGGCGGTCGCCGCCGACGCCGATCACCTGGCCGGTCACCCCGGCCGCCGCGTCGGAGCCGAGGAAGGCGATCAGCCCGGCCACGTCGTCGGAGGTGCCGAAGCCGAGGTCGTGGCGGAAGAACGCGGGCATCGGCTCGCCGTTCGCCTCGGCCTGCACGGCGGCGGCGAAGTAGGGCACGGTCGCGGTCATCGCGGTCGCCGCCACCGGTACGACGGTGTTTGCGGTGATGCCGGCCCGCTTGAGCTCCAGCGCCCAGGTGCGGACCATGCCCACGATGCCCGCCTTGGCGGCCGCGTAGTTGGTCTGGCCGAAGGTGCCCCGCTGCCCGGTGGGCGAGCCGATGCAGATGATCCGGCCACCCTCGCCGGCCTGCCGCATGTGCAGCACCGCCTCGCGCACGGTGGTGAAGGTGCCGCGCAGGTGCACGTTGATCACCGTGTCGAAGTCGTCGTCGCTCATCTTCCACAGCACCGTGTCGCGCAGCACGCCCGCGTTGGTGACCAGGATGTCGAGTCGCCCGAACTCCTCGACCGCGGCGGTGACCAGTTGCTTCGCCGTCTCGGTGGGGCCGACCGGTGCGGTCACCGCGACGGCCCGCCCACCGGAGGCCTGGATCGCCGCGACCGCGTCGGCCGTGACGTCGGCGTCGACGTCGTTGACCACGACGGACGCCCCCCGGCGGGCCAGCTCCTTGGCGTAGGCGAGGCCGAGACCCCGACCGGATCCGGTGACGATCGCGACTTTGCCGTCAAGTGGTGACATAGAGGTGCTCCTTTGCGTCCACGCCGATCTGAGCACGAATCGTTGAGAAAGTCAATTATTTGTGAAGCTTGCTACCATCGTCGTCATGTCCCCTATCGGAAAGACCCGGCCGACCGGACGCGACCGGCTGCGGGACAGCGTGCTCGCCGGGGACCTGAGCTTTCTGCTGGCCCGCGCCAACGCCCTCACCCTCGCCGCGGCCAACGCGGCGTTGGCCGAACACGGGCTCAAAGCCCGCTCCTACTCGGTGCTCGCGCTCGCCGCCGACGACGTCCGTCCCACCCAGCGGGAACTCGCCGAGTTCCTGCGGCTGGATCCGAGTCAGGTCGTGGCGCTTGTCGACGGGCTGGAGAAACGCCAGCTCGTTGAGCGGCAGACCGACCCCGCCGACCGCCGCGCCAACGTCCTCGTCGCCACCGACGCCGGTCGGGCCCTGTTCGCCCAGGCCCAGGAGTCCGCGCGGGCCGTGGAACTGGGTCTGCTGGCCGCCGTCACGCCGCAGGACCATGAGCGGCTGGCCCAACTGCTGCGGCTGCTGGCCTTCCCCGACTGACACCGTGACCGGGCGGCACCTGCGATGGCACCGCCCGGTCCCGGTCTGCAACCGTGCGACCGCTACGCGGCGCAGTCGACGGCCGCGTGTCCGCGGATCACCGCGGTCGTCACCGCCTCGCCGTCGAGCGACCCGGTGACACGTACCGTCGCCGTGCCGGTCGGCAGGGCCGCCACCCGCGTGGCGAACTGCTGGAAGGCGTTGCCGCCCGGTGCCACGTCTGCGAACGACCGCTCGCCGTGCGCGGTCTCCAGCGCGACGTCCACCGGAGCGTCGTGGTCGTTGCGCGCCTGCACCGCCACGTACGCCCGGCCGGCGATGCACCGCGCCTGCACGGTCACCGTCACCGGCAGCACCGGTCGCACCTGGGGCTCGGGTGACCAGCGGATCCAGGTGTCGGCAAGCGGCACCTGACCGACGCCGGGCTTCGACCAGTCACAGACACCGCCGGGGAAGACCGTCTGCAGGCGCTGCCACTGCTCGTCGGTGAAGCTCACCCCGTACGACTCCCGGCTCAGGGGCGTGAGCTGGCACTTGAGCACGGCGGAGGTGGTCGGCCCACCGGCGACCACACGCGGGTTGCGGTGGAACGGGAACAGCTGGTTGCACTGGGCCGCCGGGTCCAGGGTCAACGCTTCGGTGATCCGGTCACCGTTGGCCGCGATGCAGCCGTCGGCCAGGCCCTCGGGCCGGGACAACCGGGTCAGCGTCACGTCGTCCAGCTCCGGTTGTGCCGCCGCCAGCGTCGTCCGGGCGGTCAGCCAGGTCTCCATGCCCTCCAGCGCGAGGGTAGAGGCGGTGTCGGCGGCAGCGCCCGGTGCGGCGGTGATGCTGATGTGGTTGTCGGCGTTGCCGTTGGCCGCGACGATCCGCTCCCGCATCGTCCAGGACCGGAACCGGTCGTGGAAGTCGCCGGACGGGTCGGTGTAGCCCCGGGTCTCGATGATCGGCGTCCAGCGCAGGCCGCCGTCGAACTGGTTGATCCGGCCCGTCTCGTACGCCACCTTGAGCGCGTCGACGTCCGCCGAGGTGCGCTGCGGGGTGCGGTTGCCCTGCACGTCGAGGCCGCCGATGCCCTCGTTGAGCCGGACGAACTGCTCCGGGGTGATCGTGCCCGCCTGGAGGGTCTCCAGGCCGTACTGCACGCCGACGGTGTCCGGGATGATCGGGCGACCGAAGCCGGTGGCCGGGTCGACGCCGTACACGTTGGAGATGAAGTCGGCCATCGCGCACCGCAGGCCGGTCGGGTTGGTGACCGGGTGGTACCGCTGCGCCGCCGGGACGTGGCTCGGGCAGTTGGCCGGCCAGTCGACACCGTCGAAGAACTGGTAGCCGAAGCAGGTGTTCGGGCTGGCGAAGCCGGTCACCGCGGTGTGCTGCGCGGTGGACAGGCCGGCGGCGGAGGCGGCCTGGCTGATGAAGCGGCACTCGTGACCGCTGACGGTCGTGGAGCGCTCGTCCGGGTAGCCGATCTGGCCGATCACGCCGTCGATGATGCCGGGGTACGCGTTGGAGATCAGCAGCTGCTGCATGGTGCCGGCCGAGCCGCCCCAGCCCATGGTGAAGGCGGGCACCCCGTACGTCTCGACGAAGTGCTCCTTGACCATCATCGCGGTCTCGGCGGAGGTCACGTCGTTGCAGTTGTTGGCGAACACGTTGAACGTGGAACTGGCCACCGCGTAGCCCCGGCTGAGCAGGCCGTGGTCCAGGACTCCGCCGGTGCTGGTGGCCTGGGTGTAGCCGATGCCGCAGGCGCCGCCGAAGGTGTAGACCAGCCGTTCGTTCCAGCCGTCGGTGGCCGTCCACGGGTCGGGCAGGGCGGTGCCCGGCTGGTGCAGCAGCGCGATCTCGTAGACCGCCCGGTTGATGGTGCCCCGCTCGATGCGCACGACGTACGGCACGGTGCGGCCGTCGATGGTGGTGGTCGTGGCCACGTTGCCGGGCAGCGGACCGTCGGGCAGGGCGGTGAAGCTGCCGGCGGTGGTGCGGTACTGGTACGTCACGCGTGGTGCCGCCACGTGGCAGTTCTCGTCGACCGGCCCGAGGTTCCAGGGGCTGCCGGAGGCGGTGCAGAACAGCGGGATGTGCGGGCCGGAGAAGACCGGGCCCTGCGCGGGGTGGTTGACGAGCGTCACGTCGGCCGTCGGGCGGCCCTGCCCGTTGCCGTTGGACCGGATCTGCAGGGTGTTGTCGCCGAGCGCCAGGTCGTCGACGAGGCCGAGCAGCGTACGGCCGTCGCCGATCGGGCGGAACTGGCTGGTCAGGTTGCGGCCGTCGAGGTGAACCCTGACCTGGTGCGGTGGAACGTTGCGGGGCACGTCGATGCGGACCAGGGCGTCCCCGCCGCTGACCAGGTCGGCGCGGGTGGAGACGACCTCCACGTCGAAGGTGCGGTCGACGCCCGCCTGGGGCGGCGGTGCGGCGAGGGCGGGCACCGCTGGGCCGCCGACGAGTGTGCTGGCGACGATCGCGGTCAGGGCGAGTTTCCAGGGTCGTTGCGGAGATTTCTCCCGGGATCGACGTGCGTGCATAGCAGGGCCCCTTTCAGCCGGGAACGGGCGGCTGGACCTCCTGGTCACATGTGCACGGGGAACCTAATGCGAATTCTGATCGCGCGTCAACGAATCTGCAATGTATCTACTTCAGACGCGACTTCGCGCCGTCCGCCGCGTGGTCGGGAGTCTGGACGAGTTCCTCGAAACGCTGCTGCGCCGGCCGGGCCAACGCCGCGGAGGTCTCCAGGAACATCGCCCGAGCCTGGGCGCGGGGGAAGGAGGCGGGCAGGAACATCTCCGGCAGGTCCGGGTCCTCACCCACCAGCGCCCGCCAGTCGTTGACCATCTCGGTACGCCGCACGAGCGCCTGCGCGGGTGACACCTCGCCCGCGGCGGCCGGCCGGACCAGATCCCGGTAACGCTCCAGGAAGGACTGGTAACCGGCAGCCAACTCGTCGATCCGCCACGCCGCCTCGAGCCGGGCCCGGCCACCGGGCAGCAGATCCAGGTCGGTGGCGCGCAACACCACCGCATCACTGACGCCGAGTTCGCTCAACTGCTCGCGTACCTCGTCGAAGCGGTCGTGCGGGGTGACCCAGGTGCCGTCGTACAACGGTGAGAAGGTCAACCAGCGCAGCCGGGCCCGCAGCAGCCGACGCTGGTTCGCGTCGTCAAGCGGCAGGGTGAACGCGATAAGGGTCCACCTGCCGTCCCAGCTGCTCTCGTCGGTGCTGGCGAAGATGCGCCGGCCCCCGCGCTGGAGGATCTGCGCCGCAGACTCGGTCAACCGGTAGCTGGTCCGGCGGCCCTCCTTGGTCCGCTCCAGCACCCCGCGCTGGGTCAGCCGGCTGAGCGTCGCGCGGGCGTTGGCCGGCGCGATGTCGAATTCGGTAAGCACCGCGACCAGACCGCCGGAGGGCAGTGGCGCGTGCCCGGCGCGCCAGTAGTCCCCGAGCAACGTCACAAGCAGCCGTTGCGCCCGCGCCCGCCCGACCGCCGCCGCGCCGTCCGTGGGCGGCTCCAGCGCGTGATGGAGGTCGGACATCCGGATAAATTACTGCGTCTCAGAACGCGTCGGCGACGGCACCCGACCGGCTGACCGACGGTACGAGGTGCCCAGCGCCCGGGACAGCACCCGGCCTGCCGCCTGCACCAGCGGCGCCAGCGCCAACGGGTCCGCGCGGTCGTGGGCCACCACGAGCGAGATGGCAGCCACCACACCGTCGGATCCCCGGATGGGCGCGGCGACCGAGAGCGCGTCCATGGTGACCTGGCGGTCGCTGACCGCGTACCCGACCCGACGCACCTCGGCCAGACACCGGCGCAACCGTCTCGGGTCGGTGATGGTCAGCTCGGTGTACCGCTCCAGCGGTGCGGCCAGCACCTGCTCCTGGACCTCGGCCGGCGCGTAGGCGAGCAGGACCAGCCCGACCCCGGTGGCGTGCAGCGCGAACCGCCCCCCGACCCGGGTGAGCACCGGCACCGCGTGCCGACCGGCGATCCGCTCGATGAAGACGAGTTCCAGGCCCTGCCGGACGGCGAGCTGGACGTTCTCGTGGGTCACCTCATAGAGGTCTTCCATGATCGGCAGCGCCAGCTCGCGCAGCCCCAGACCCCGGGGTGCCAGGGAACCGACCTCCCACAGCCGCAGGCCGATGCGGTACCGCCCGTCGTCGCCACGCTCCAGCGCACCCCAGGCGACCAGTTCCGCCGCGCGGCGGTGGGCGGTGGGCAGCGGCAGCCCGGCGCGGCGGGCCAGCTCGGTCAGGGTCAACGCCGGGGTGGCGGGGGTGAACGCGTCCAGCAGCGCCAGCACCTTGCTGGTGACCGACCGGCCGGGCTGCGCGTCCACCCCGCCATCATCCCGCCTGCGCCGGGCGCGTCACAGCTCCAGCACGAGCCGGGGCGTACGGGCCCGGGACACGCAGATCATCATGGTGTCCCCGGCGGCCCGTTCGTCCTCGGTGAGCAGACTGTCCCGATGGTCCGGCACCCCGGCCAGCACGGTGGTCTCGCAGGTGCCGCAGGTGCCCTCCCGGCAGGAGGAGAGGACCTGCACACCGGCCTCCTCGACCGCCTGGAGGATCGGCGTGCCGGGCGGCACCGTCAGCGTCCGGCCGGAGATGGAGAGTTCCACCTCCACCGCCGTGTCGACACCGTCGACGCCGGATGCCGGGGTGAACCGCTCGACGTGCAGGCAGCCGGGCGGCCAGCCGAGACAGTGCTGCTCCACCGCCGCGATCAGCGCCTCCGGACCACAGCAGTAGACCAGCCCGGCGTCGGGACGGCCGAGCAGCCCCGGCAGGTCGAGCAGACCGGTCTCGTCCTGCGGGCACAGGGTCACCCGGTCGCCGTACTTCTCCCGCAGCGCGTCGGCGAAGGCCATGGTGGCGCGGCTGCGTCCGCCGTACACCAGTCGCCAGTCGGCACCGGCGGCGTCGGCGGCGGCGACCATCGGGCTGATCGGGGTGATGCCGATGCCCCCGGCGACGAAGAGGTACCGCGCCGCCGCGACCAGCGCGAAGTTGTTCCGGGGACCGCGCACCGTGACGGTGGCGCCGGGCGTCAGCCGGTCGTGCACCTGCCGCGAGCCGCCGCGCCCGTCCGGCTCGCGCTGCACCGCGATCCGCAGCCCGGACCGGTCCGCCGGGTCGCCGCAGAGCGAGTACTGGCGAACCAGGTCCGGGCCGAGCAGCAGATCGAGGTGTGCACCAGGAGTCCACTGCGGAACGTCACGGCCGTCGGGGCGGCCCAGGGTGAGCGCGACGACGTCGCGGGCGACCTGCTCCCGGGCGGTCACCACCAGGTCCCACTCGGTCACGCCGGCACCGCCGTCCGGGTCGGCACCTCGGGCGCGGGCGGGACGGGGGAGTGGTGGCCCTGCGGGTGGGCGAGCAGCCACTCCCACAGTTCCACCGGTTCCTCGGCGACCCGTTCGGCCCCGCAGTGGCAGACTCCGCGCAGGATGTCGGTGCCCGGCATCCAGTGGATCCGGTAGACCCGGTCACCGGTGAGCATGCGGGCCGGCCCGCTCACCGGGTCGCCTCCACCCTCCCCGCGTCGACCATGCGGGCCAGCAGCCGCCGGGCGGCCAGGCCGCCGGTGTCGATGTTGATGCTCAGCTCCTGGTACTTCTCCGGCTCGGCGGCGATCACCTGCTCCAGGATGTTGAGCGCGGTCACGTCCTGCATGACCACCGTGTGGTTGCTCTGGTGCAGGTACTCACTCACCGACTCGTCGTCGATGGCGAAGTCCCGGGCCACCGCCCAGAAGTCGTACGTGGTGTTCTCCGTCGACGGGGTGATGGCGTACACGATCTCGGCGTGGAACGCCTCGGTGTCCTCGCCCTGGGCCGGCGGGTAGACGCCCTGCGGGGCGATCCGGCTGTGCAGCAGGTACAGGCACGGCGGGTGGTACTCGATGTCCTGCCAGCGGGTGATCCGGCCCTGGATGCCTGTGGAACGCGCGTAGAAGGGCGGGCACTCGGCGTCGTCCATGTGTCGGCTGACGTAGACGATGCCGCGCTCGTCGTCCACCTCCGTGGTGATCGGGGTGTTCGCCACCTCGGGCGTGCCGATGTAGCCGCCGTGCAGGTAGGTCTCGTGGGACAGGTCCATCAGGTTGTCCACGAGCAGGCCGTACCGGGCGTTCAGCGGCGCCATCCCGCGGACCACCGCGTAGCGCGGGTCGGTCAGCCAGGGTGCGCGGGGGATGGTGGTCGGATCGGCCCGGTCCCGGTCACCGATGAACACCCAGACGAACGAGTCCTGCTCCACCACGGGGTACGCCGCCACCCGGGCGGTACGCGGAATGCGCTGCTGACCCGGGACGAAGACACAGGAGCCGGTCTGGTCGTAGGTGAAGCCGTGGTAGCCGCAGACGATGGTGTCGCCGTCGAGCCGGCTCTCCGACAACGGGTAGCGCCGGTGCACACACCGGTCGGCCAGCGCCACCGCCTCCCCGGCGCCCGTGCGGTACAGCACCAACGGCTCACCCAGCACCGTACGGGCCAGCAACTCCCGCCCGACCTCGCTGCCGTAGGCCGCCACGTACCACTGGTTTCGTGCGAACGCCATGGGACCCTCCTCCTGAGACGAACCAGCCGGATCATCCCGTGACCCACAGGTGATCGGGACCACAGCTTTCACTGAATGAAAGCCGAGGATGACTCGATCATCGGGGCGGTTCTGGTTAGGGTGTGACGTCGTGCTCGGCGGAAGACTCCACATTGGGGCGGGTGCTGGATGACGATCACTGCGATCGACGTGGAACTCGTCACCGCGGCGCGGTCGGGCGACAGGTCGGCGCGTGAGCAGCTGATCGCCGCGCATCTGCCGCTGCTCTACAACATCGTCGGTCGGGCCCTGCACGGTCACGCCGACATCGACGACGTGGTGCAGGAGATCCTGGTCCGGGTGATCCGTGACCTGCCCGCGTTGCGCGCCCCGGAGAGCTTCCGGTCCTGGCTGGTCGCAATCGCGGTACGGCAGATCGCCAGTCACCGCCAGCGGATCCGCACCGCCACACACCGGGCCAGCGCCGTCGACCCGGCCGACCTGCTGGCAGCCGGTGGCGACGTCGCGGACGAGGCGATTCTGCGGCTGCACCTGACCGACCAGCGCCGTCAGGTCGTCGAGGCGAGCCGCTGGCTCGATCCCGCGCACCGCCCGATGCTGGCCCTGTGGTGGCAGGAGTGCGCCGGCCAGTTGACCCGCCAGGAGGTGGCCGCTGCCTGTGACACCCGGGTCGCGCACGTCGGCGTACGCCTGCAACGGATGCGCGAACAACTCGAACTGAGCCGGGGCATCGTGGCGGCACTGGCCGCGCAGCCGCGCTGTGCCGGGCTGACCAGCGCCGTCGACGGCTGGGACGGCGCGCCCACGCCCGTGTGGCGCAAGCGGATCGCCCGGCACACCCGCGCCTGCCCGACCTGCTCGACGTGCACCGAGGACCAGGTGCCGACCGAGCGGTTGCTGCTGGGCATCGTGCCGCTCGCGGTGCCCGCCGGGCTCGTCGCCGCGCTCGCCGCCAAGGGCCTGCTGACCACGACCACCGTGGCCACGCCGACGCTCGTGGCGGCCTCCACTCCGGCGAGCACCACCGGTGGTACGCCCGGTCTGCTGTTCGGCAAGATCACCCAGGTGGTCGGTGCCCACCCGATGGCCGGCCTGGCCGCCGGTGCGGTCCTGCTCGCCGGTGCGGTGGCGGTGGTGGTGCAGTCCGGGGCGACGCCGACTCCACCGGCCATCGCGGCACCCACCTCGGTGGCGTCGGCAGCGGTGAGCATCGCGCCGTCGCCCACCACCTCCCCGGCCCAGCCATCCCTGGCCCGACGGTCCCCGATCCCGTCGCCGCCGGTCGCACCACCACCAGCCCCACCCGCGCCACCGCCCTCGCCGGCCGCGCCGCCGTCGAGCCGGCCGGCCATCGCACCGGGCACCATCGGTGTGGGCGTCTGGTCACTGGAGTCGGCCAGGAAGGCCGGCCGATACCTCAGCCACGACGGCAAGTACGCCACGCTCGGCGCGGTCGACGGGTCCAGCCCGAAATCGGCCCGGCAGCGAGCCACCTTCGCCGTGCAACGCGGACTGGCCGACCCGAACTGCGTCACCCTGCTCGCCGCCGACGGACGCTACCTGCGGCACTGGGGAATGCAGGTGCAGCTCAGCCCCCAGGAGAACTCGACGATCTTCCGGGAGGACGCGACCTTCTGCCCGCGCCCGGGAGCAACAAGCGCATCGGTGACCCTGCGGTCGTACAACTACCCGTCGCACGTGGTGCACCACCGCGACGGAGGGTTCTGGTTGGACGTTGCCGACGACAGCGCGGCCTTCGCGGCCGACAGTTCGTTCGTCGTACGGGATCCCTGGGCCTGACCCGATTTCCGTTATCCACGGGTCGGTCGCGCAGTCTCCCACTGTGTGAGGTGCCGTCGGTCACGCGTGGGCGTCCCGGAGTGGACGTGTCAGTTCCGTCCCCCGGGGAACGAACTCCGGGGGTGGGGCGGTCGTGGCTGAGCACGTCGAGCAGCCGCCCCCGCCGCTGCCGGCCACCGAACCCGCGGAACATCCACCGATGCGCCCGCTGTGGTTGTGTCGCCGGTGCGGTCAACCATGGCCGTGCACGCAGGCCAAGCTCGCCCTGCTCGCCGGCTACGCCAGCAACCCGGTCGGCCTGCGCCTCTACCTGGCCGGCTGCCTGTGCGACGCCATCGACGATCTGCACCGGCTCAGCCCCAGCGTCACCGGCAGCGCCGTCGACATGTTCGATCGCTTCCTGGGCTGGCCGGGCCAGCTCGCCCGCGCCTACCGGGTGACCCGCCGCTCCGGTGGCGGTCCGGGGCGGCTCTCCGGCGACGGTTCGCCGGGTGCCCGGTCGCTGCCGGTACCGCCACCGGCGGTCAGGGAACGTTCAGAAGAGGGTTGTGGGCTCGACCGGGATCGGCCTCGGTAGGGGCGCCAGTTCGGGCAGGCGGGCGCGTACCTCGTCGTGGAAGCGGCGGGCGAGCGTCGGTGCCTGCGCGTTGTCCGGGGTGTGGATGAAGACGGTAGGTGAACGTCCCTCGCGCAGCCAGTCGACGGTGATGTCGACCCAGCGCTGCCATCCGTCGACCGTGCGGTCCGGGTCGTCACGGCCGAGGTAGCGGACGATCGGCTGGTCGGTCAGCGCCTCGGTACGCAGTGGGGTGCGGGGCTTCTTCACCCAGGCGTCCCGCTCGGCGTCGCTGGTCGGCGGGCTGGCGAAGAACGTGGTGGTGTCGAACGGCACCCACTCGGCACCGGCCTGCGCGAGGGCTTCCGCCAGCCCGAGCGCCGCACGGGCGTCGGTGAAGAACTCGGGATGGCGCACCTCGACGGCACACCGGTGGTTGCTCGGCATCCGGCGCAGGAAGCGGGCCAGGGTGGGTACGTCCGTCGGCGCGAAGGACTGGGGGAGTTGCACCCAGAGCGCGTGGGCGCGGGGGCCCAGCGGCTCGATCGCGTCCAGGAAGGCCCGCATCGGGTCGGTGACGTCGGTGAGCCGACGTTCGTGCGTCACCACCTTCGGCAGCTTCGGCACGATTCGAAAGCTCTCGTCGGTCTGTCGTGCCCAGGAGGCCACCGTGTCCCGTGTCGGAGTCGCGTAGAAGGTGGTGTTGCCCTCGACGGCGTCGCACCAGCCGGCATAGTGCCGCAGGCGTTCCTCGGCCGGCAGCGGATGCGCCAGCAGCCGGCCCTGCCACGCCTTGTGTGTCCACATGGCACAGCCGACGTGCAGCCGCATCTCCGGCGACCTCCCCTCACTCGCCGGCGAGCCTACCCACCGAGGCGACGAAGTCGAGGATGCGCTGGTTGACCAGCTCGGGACGTTCCAGTGGCAGACCGTGGCCGGCACCGGGCACGATCTCGGCGCACACCGACGGTATCAACGCCTCCGCCCGGGCCACCGCCTGCCGGGGATGCAGCAGCGAGCTACGTCCGGCCACCACCAACTGCACAGGTACGCCGATGGAGCGCAGCTCGTCGTCGGTGAACGGCCGGGCGGCAGCGGCCCGACCGGAGCGCCAGTACCGGGCGGCGATCATGACGGGAGCCAGTTGATCGGCGGGCTCCACCAGCGCGGCGTTGGCCAGCCGCTCGGCGAACCAGGCCCGGGTGTTGCGGGGCGCCAGCGTCGCCAGGGCGCCCGCGATCACGTTGGCGTAGAACTTGACCGGCACCTTCTGCAGCCCGCCGGGGTCGAGCAGGGTGACCGACGCCAGCCGGGCGGGCTGGTGCACCGCGTGCGCCAGGGCCAGGTAGCCGCCGTAGGACATGCCGACCAGGTGTACGCCGTCGAGTCCGAGGCCGGCGAGGGTCTCCTCGATCCAGGCGGCGTCGTCGGCGCTGTCCTGCACCGGTGCGGATTGCACGCTGCGGCCCGGGTCGTCGACGGAGTCCAGCGCGTAGACGGGGTGGTGCTCGCCGAGCGTGGCGACGTGCCGGTACCAGTTGGCGGAGTTGCCCTGTGCCCCGTGCAGCAGCACGAGGGGTTGGCCCTGACCAGCGCCGTGGCGGTAGGCGCGGACGGTGCCGAAGCGGGTCTGCACGTCGAACTCCTGCCGGGGCTGCGGCCAGGCCTGCATCGCCACGTCGTACGCCTGCAGGAAGCGTTCCCGCGTCGCGTCGCTGGTGAATCGACCGATCTTCGACTGCCTGGTCTTCGCCATCTGAGCCTCCCCGTCTTTGGTGGTACGACCGTACTATACACTCGTACTACCAACCGACCAGAGAGGGTGACGGTGCCGAAGCTGTCCGACCATGACGAGCGTCGAGGGCAGATCCTCGCCGCGCTCCTGCGCATCGCGGCCAGTCGCGGGCTGCACGCCGCGAGCATGCGGACGGTGGCCGCCGAGGCGGGCGTCTCGGTCAGCACCGTGCAGTACTACTTCCACAGCAAGGAGCAACTGCTCTTCGCCGGCCTGCGACACCAGGCCGAGATGGTCGGCCGGCGGGCAGCCGGCAGTGTGCCGACCGGTGCCGGTCGGGACGGCGTACGCGCCTGGTTGGTCCAGATCATCCCCGTCGACGCCGAGCAGCGCGCCGCGTACACCGTCTTCGCCGCCTACCACGCGCTCGCACTGACCGACCCGGCGCTGGCCGAGCTCTCCTACAGCCGGTACTCCCGCGATCTGGAGGCGTTGCTCGGCGACCTGCTCCGCGCGGCGCAACGAGCCGGCGAGGTCTCCGACGAGTGCGACGTCGAGGCGGAGGCGGTCAACCTGCTGGCCCTGGCGACCGGCCTGGCCGACGGGGTGATGGCGGCGATGCGGACGCCCGAGGCGGCCCTCGCCCTGCTGGACTACCAGCTCGACCGACTCTTCGCCGGTGCTCAGCGACCGGCGTCGGCGCGTTCGACGGAGAGGTGCGATACCCCGGAGGTCGCGTCGATGTCGTAGCGGTCGGTCGCCGCCTCCCACTGCGGGGCGGTGAACGTGCTGCCGCCGGCCACCCCGGAGTGGGTGGTGCCGTCGATGGTGACCGAGCCGGCGCCACCGCCCGCGCGCACCTGTACCGGCGCATCGGCGCCGAGGCGTACGACGACCTGGCTGGCGCCGCCGCCGAGCACGACGCGTTGGGTGCCGGTGGGCGCGGGCAGCGTCAGCTCGATCCGGTTCGCGCCCGCGGTGAATTCGACCCCGTCGACCTGGCCGTTGCTCAGGTCCAGGTGCTGCTCCTTGGCTCCGCCGTCGAGCCGGATGTGCCAGCGTACCGACTCGCGCAGCACCACCTCGACGATCGCCGGACCGTCCTTACCGGTGCCGCGCAGGCTGGTCATCAGGGTCTCGTCGGTGCGCGAGACGGTCGGCCGGACGCTGGCGTCGCGCGGGGTGGACACCCGGTAGGCGTCCTCGCCCAGGTCGGCGGTGCGCACCCGGATCACGTCCGCGCCGTCGAGCAGGACGAAGGTGGCCTCCTGCAGATCGTCGGCGGCGCCGGTGACGACGTGTCCGGCTCGCCCGTCTCCGCGTACCGTCACCCAGGTCCAACTGGCGACCAGCACCACCACCACGAGCACCAGCACACCGCCGAGCCACCACCAGAGCTGTCGCCCGCCGCTCGTCCGCGCGTCGTCCATCTCGCCTCCCGCACCTCGGTGACTGTTGCCGGCTACTACCCACCGCGCCCGTCACCGACGCTTACGTACCGGGGCGCACCATCGTTCGACGACGATGCGCCCCGGCGAGGGGTGCCTGCTCAGGCCCGTGACCACTTCTGGTTGGCGGTGCCGCCGCAGTCCCACAGTTGCAGTCGGCCGCCGTTTGCGGGGTTGTTGTCGCGGACGTCGACGCAGCGGTTCGCGTTGAGGTTGACCAGGTCCCCGGCGGCGTTGAGGGTGAAGCGTTGGGCCGGGTTGCCGTTGCAGGTGACCAGGTTGACCTCGGTGCCGTTGGCGGTGCCGGCCCAGGCCGGGTCCATGCACTTGCCCATCGCGCGGATCGTGCCGTCGGCGGCGAAGGTCCACGCCTGTGCGGCGGTGGTGTTGCAGTCCCAGATCTGCAGCGGCGCGCCGTCGTACGGGTTGGCGCTGGGGATGTCGATGCAGCGACCGCTCTGCTGGCCGCGGATCCGGGTGGTCCCGGTGTTGCCGTCCGGGACGTACCCGTGGACGCGGACGTAGTCGACGAGCATCTGCTGCGGAAACTGGGTGCTGCCGTCCGGGTAGCCGGGCCAGTTACCGCCCACCGCCACGTTCAGGATCATGAAGAAGGGGTGGTCGTAGACCCAGCGGTTGCCGCCGAGGCGGCTCGGGTCGACCCGGAAGAACTCCTGGCCGTCGAGGTACCAGCGGATGACGTTCGGTTCCCAGTCCACCCGGTAGGTGTGGAAGGCGTCGGCCAGCGGCTGCCCGATGGTGCGGCTGCCGGTGATCCCGCCGCCGCCGGAGTAGCCCGGTCCGTGGATGGTGCCGTGCACGGTGTTGGGCTCCCGGCCGACGTTCTCCATGATGTCGATCTCGCCCGAGGCCGGCCAGCCGACGTTGCCGAAGTCGTTGCCGAGCATCCAGAACGCCGGCCAGATGCCCTGCCCCCGGGGGATCTTGATGCGCGCCTCGAATCGGCCGTACGCCTGGTTGAAGGTGGCCGCGGTCAGCAGCCGGGCCGAGGTGTACTCGCACCGGCCGTAGTGGCACTGGTAGTTGGCCGGGTTCTCCCGGCGGGCGGTGATCACCAGGTTGCCCTGGCCGTCGTGCACGGCGTTGCTGGTGCTGTTCGTGTAGTACTGCCGTTCGTTGTTGCCCCAGCCGTGGCCGCCGATGTCGAAGCGCCACTTGGACTGGTCGACCGGGGTGCCGGCCGGGGCGTTGAACTCGTCCTGCCAGGTGAGCCCGCCGATGGCGGCGGCGGCCGGGGTGGCGCTCACGGGTACGACGAGGGTGCTGGCGACGAGGGCCGCGACCAGGACGGCGGCCGGTCGTCGGAGCCTGCGGGAGATGACGGACATGATTGATCTCCTTGAGGTGGACGGACGAAGCGGGCGCCCCGGCGAGGAGGGGAGAGCGCTCTCCATATCGCAGTCTGTCGATGTGAACGGAATCAGTCAAGGTTGTTAACAGCGATCTTCTTTGAAGTCTGCCCGAGATCGTCAACCTGGGGTTGACGGGGGGAGTGCGTCAACCTACGGTTGACGCATGACGAATCCTGTCCAGATGACCAGTACGGTCCGGCTCGACGACCTGATCCAGACCATCAAGCAGACCCACACCGACGCCCTCGACCAGCTCGCCGGGGCGGTCCTGGTCGCCGACCACATCGGCGACGTGGCCGACCATCTCATCGGCCACTTCGTCGACCAGGCCCGCCGCTCCGGCGCGTCGTGGACCGAGATCGGCCGCAGCATGGGGGTGAGCAAGCAGGCCGCGCAGAAGCGCTTCGTCGCCGGGACGATGGACCCCCAGGAGGGCTTCCAGCGGTTCACCCCACGCGCCCGCAACGTGGTGGCCGCCGCGCACAACGAGGCGAAGGCCGCCGGCAGCGCCCACACCACCCCGGCGCACCTGGTGCTCGGGCTGCTCGCCGAGCCGGAGGCCCTGGCCGCGAGGGCGCTGGCCGCTGCCGGTGTGTCGACCGAGGCGGTACGGGAGGCCGCCACCGCCGCGCTGCCACCGGCGGCCGACGAGGCGCCCGACCTGATCCCGTACGACGCTGCGGGCAAGAAGGCGCTGGAGTTGACCTTCCGGGAGGCGCTGCGGCTCGGGCACAACTACATCGGCACCGAGCACATCCTGCTGGCGCTGCTGGAGCAGGAGGACGGCGACGGAGTGCTGACCGGACTCGGGGTGACCAAGGCCGCCACGGAGGCGAACATCGTGGCGACCCTGGACAAGCTCCGGGTGTTCGAATAGGCGGTCAGCCGGCGGTGGGGAAGCCGTACCGGGCGGCGTGCTCCGGGTCGGCCGGGTCGATCTGGCGCAGGCCGGTGTCGGCGAGGCGCTTGTTCACCTCGTCGAGGTGCTCGCGCACCAGTCGGGCCTCCTCCTCGGTGACCCGCCCCCGGTGCGGCTTGCCCGCGTGCTCGATGGTGCCGTAGTCGATCTTCTCGGTGGCCCGCCGCGCCTTGGGCGGGCGTACCCGCTCGGCGGTCTTGAGCAACTGGGCCATCGGCATGTCGGTGGCCATCGCGTCGAACTCGCTCGCGGTCAGCACCACCCGGCGCGGCTCGCCGTGGCCGTGCCGGTCATGAATCTCGATCACCGCCACGTCCAGCGCGGCGTCGTCGAGGCTCTCCACCTCCACCGGGGTCGCGTCCAACTGCACGGGCCCGGCCACCAGGTCAGGGTGCTCGAGGACGACGACGCGGACCGCCTCGTCGTCGGGGCCCAGCACCGTGCCGCTGAAGTCGGAGACGCGGATCGTCTTCTTGCCCATGGGTGCGCTAGCTCCTGTCGTAACCGGTCGGAGGACCAGCAGACGTTACCCGACAGGTGTGCGAACGGCGGTGCTGGCTCGCCGTCGGAGTCGGCGCGGCCACTCGGGCTGCGGCGGGGAGAAAACGGCGGTCGCCGCCGGGTCAGTGCGTGTTGAGATGGCGGGCCGAACTGCCCACCGGAAGTCGGTTCAGCGCCTCCCAGGACAGCGGGCCGGTACGGCGGCTGCGGTGTGGCGGTTGGTCGGGGAATCGTCGCGCGGCGCGGCCGTCCGGCCAGATCCGGGTGAGGTCC
The DNA here is from genome assembly GCF_002879555.1 of Verrucosispora sp. ts21. NCBI lineage: Bacteria > Bacillati > Actinomycetota > Actinomycetes > Micromonosporales > Micromonosporaceae > Micromonospora > Verrucosispora sp. ts21. The sequence goes on from NZ_PNOZ01000010.1 coordinate 83,473, forward strand.
TGCTGGTGACGGTCGTGCGGTTGCATCGGCATGAGCCCACCGTTCCAGAGAAAGTTGTACATGTATGGAATTAGGTATGACGGTAGACCGCTGACCGGGGTTCCGGTGCCCAGCGAAGATCACGCCGAGGTCACTCGTGCCGAGGTCTTGCGCCGACGCGTTCCGGCCGGACGGTCGGCGTCGCAGCCCCGATCCGTCGTACGGTGGGCGGGCGGCAGCGACGGCGCAGGAGGTGGACGGTGCGTGACCGGCGGCTCCAGTTGCACCTGGCCACCTGGCTGGGGCGGTGGCCGGCACCCGCAGGGCTGCACGTGGTCGGTTCCTGGCGACGCAGTCAGCCGGCCTGGGACGGCCGACTGCGACCGGCGATCGCGGTCACCGCCGGCACCAGCACCGTGCTGTCCGTACCGACCGACCGGGTCGCCGCGGTACGCGACCTGGCCCGCCGGCCCGACACGCTGCTGCCCACCCTGCCGGCGGCGGTCGGCGAGCCGGGCTGGGCGGTGCACGACGACGTGTTCCGCTGGACCATGGCACCCGCGCCACTGCCCGAGGTCGGCGAGTGGGTCGCCCCCACCATCCTCGGCCTGCCGTCCTGGCTGCGGCTGTTCGACCGGCCCGTGCTGGTGGTCCGCGACGATCAGGGCCGCTACCTGGCCGGTGTCGGGATCAAGCGGCACGACCAGTTCGGGCACGAGCTGGCGGTGGGCACGGTGCCCTCGGCCCGCGGGCGCGGACTGGCGCGGCGGCTGGTCGCCCAGGCGGCCCGGCGGGTGCTCGACGAGGGTGCCGTGCCGACCTATCTGCACGACCGGGCCAACGCTGCCTCGGCAAGGGTCGCCGAGGCGGCCGGCTTCCCGGACCGGGGCTGGCGATCGTACGGGGTCTACCCCAGCTGACCTGCGACGGCAGGGCGCGGACCGTGGATCCCGGGCCGGATCCACGGTCCGCAGCCTCCCCCCAGGTCCGCGTGCGGCTCGATGCCGATCACGCTACGTATCCGGTTGCTCGCACGGCAAGCATTCAACGTCGATCACTGCTGTCCAATAGTGGACTTGACCAGCGGAAACGGGTCACTGGCGCAGCATGCGAAGCAGCTCGACGACCTGCCGGGTGACCGGCCGGAGCACCCGCAGCCGGGAGAGCGAGACCAGCCGGTCGATCAACGGCACCGCGCCGTCGATAAGCGTCCGGGTGCGGGTCTGCCCCGGCGAGCGGTCGTAGACCCAGTAGAGCACCGTCCCCATGTACGCCAGCCAGAGCAACTCCGGCAGGTGGGGACGCAGTTCCGGATCGACCTTGCTGGTGGAGCCCGCCAGCACCTCGGTGAACAGTTCGATGGACGCCTGACGCGGCCCGGCCGTCTCGGACGAGAACGGGCTCAGCGGCGAGCTGGGCTCGGCGGCGACCTTGAAGAAGCTGGCCGCGAACTCGTGCGACGGGGTCAACACGTCGATGGCCGCGTGCAGCACCCCGGCCAGTCGGGCGGCGAACTCGCTCTCCCGCTCCAGCACCGGCCGCGCCGCAGCCCGGTGTTCGTCCTGGGTCCGGCTGTAGAACTCCTGGATCAGGCGTTCCTTGGAGCCGAAGTAGTAGTAGGCGTTGCCGACCGCCACCCCGGCCTCTTCCGCGATGGCGCGCATGGTGGTGCGGGCGTAGCCGCGCTCGCGGAACAGCCGAATCGCGGTTTCCAGGATCAACTGCCGGGTCTGCTCGCCCCGGGCGGTCGGCGCTTCACCCGCAGCGGTCGTCGGCACAGGCTGGTCGGTCATCCGGGCCACCGTATCCCGCCGGCCCGTCGAGCGACGGAGGCCCCGGTTCGCGGACATGTTCGCGGATCGCCGAGGCGGCGGCCACCATCCGTCGAGCCAGTGGCAGCAGATGCGGGCTCGACAGGCGTTCGGCCGTCGCCCGGTACTCGGCCAGCGCCCACAGGCAGGCGAACCAGGCGCCGTCGCCGACGTAGACCGCCCCGGTGTCGGCCACCACAGTGATGTCGCGCAGGGTCGCGGCGTGGTCCAGGCCGGGGAAGCGCTGCCGGGCTTCGGCCGAGCCGGCCGGCACGAACTCCAGGGGTACGAGCTGCGCCCGCGACGCCAGCCAGCCGCGGGCCGCCCGGCACATCGGGCAGTGTGCGTCGTAGAGGACGGTGAAGTACCGGATGCCACCACCCCCGTGCGTGGTGGCATCCGGCGTCCCACCAGCCCGATCCGGGCCGTGGGTGCTCATCGGGGCGGCTCCGGCGGGTTCGCGGCCGGGTTCACCGGCGGAGGTGCGGCCGGGTCCACCTGCGAAGGTGCGGCCGGGTGTGCCTGCGAAGGTGCGGCCGGGTGTGCCGGGCGTTGGCCGGGCGCGGCGGCCGGGTGGGGTTGCTGCATCGGCCGGAAGCCGGCCGGGTGGGGCTGCTGCATCGGCAGGAAGCCGGCCGGGGGCAGCGGCGGCGCGGTGGCCAGTTGACGTAGCCGGCTCTTCCGGTAGCGGTTGAGGGTGAAGACGTTGAAGAAGTGCAGAGCGCCGAGCACCAGCAGCACCAGGCCGATCTTCCAGGAGAGTTCCTCCATGGCCTCGCTCGTCGACCCGATCGGGTCGGAGTGGCGCATCGCCACCGTCACGTAGCCGAGGTTGAGCAGGTAGAAACCGACCACCAGGAGGTTGTTCACGGCGCGGGCGAGCCGCTCGTCGGAGAACACCTCCTCCAGGAAGACCAGTCCGTTGCGGGCCAGCGTCCGGGCCACCCAGACGGTCAGACCGATGCTGACCGCCAGGTAGACCAGGTACATCCAGACTTTGATGTCCATGCCACCGCGCTCCAATTTGAACGTGTTCAAGTATCGACACGAGCCAGCGTAGGGCGAAACTTGAACACGTTCAAGAGCGGCGGTCCAGAGTGGCGTACGCCTCAGCCGGCCAGACCCAGCACCTCGGCGGCGGCTCGGCCGTTGGCGTGGCTGGCGCCGTAGGTGATGACGAAGGCCCGCGTGCCGGCCGGCCGCCACCTGGCCGGCCATCCCATCTCGACCACCGCCACCGGATGCGTGCCGGCCAGCGCGGCGACCAGTTCCGGCCCGCCGGGCAACTGGTGCAGCCGCCGGCCGACAAGCACGATCGGCCGGTTGCCGGCCCGCCGCCGAAGGGCCTCCGGGTCGGCCTCGGTGGCCACCACCTCGATCAGCTCCGTGCCGTGCAGATGCGGGCCGAGACCCCACGGCACCCGGCCCTGCACGACTGTCGACCGCGCGTGCACCTGCACCACAAGCGGATGGTCCAACCCGGCCAGCGAGCCCTCCACCCGGACGGCACGACGGGCCGCCGCGTACCCCAGGTCGGCGGAGGAGACGGCGGCCGGGCCGGCGGCGGCGGTGTTCGGGGTCGACGGCACCTGGGTCCAGTCGGCAAGCTCCGCCGCGCGTCCGGCGGCCTGCTCGACCCGCTCCCGCGCCAGCCGGCCGTCGCCCAATGCCGTGACGATCTCGGTGGCCACCTGTTCGACCAGGTCGGCGTCCACCTTGGCGCCGATGCAGAGCAGATCCGCGCCCGCGGCCAGGGCGCGTACCGCGCCGGGGGCGATCCCGCCGGCCGCGAGCGCGGCGCCCTTCATCTCCAACGCATCGGTGATCACCGCACCGGTGAAGCCGTACTCGTGGCGCAGCAGGTCGACCAGGACGGCCTGGCTGAACGTGGCCGGCCCCGCGCCGGTCAGGGCCGGTACCCGGATGTGAGCGGTCATCACCGCCCTGGCTCCGGCCGCGATCACCGCGGCGAACGGCGGCAGGTCCCTGCGGCGCAGCACCTCCGGCGGCACGTCCACGGTGGGTAGTTCGTAATGCGAGTCGGTCACCGTCGCGCCGTGCCCGGGGAAGTGCTTGGCGCAGGCGGCCACCCCGCCGGCCTGCAGGCCGGCGACCGCGGCGGCGGAGTGTGCGGCGACCCGCGCCGGATCGGCGCCGAACGACCGGGTGCCGATCACCGGGTTGTCGTCGGTGCTGTTGACGTCGACGGTGGGCGCCAGGTTCACGGTGACGCCGAGCGCCGCCAACTCCGCGCCGATGGCCTGGTGGATGTCCCGGGTCAACGCCTCGTCGTCGATCGCGCCGAGCGCCGCGTTGCCCGGGTACGGGCTGCCGGTGGCGTGCGCCAACCGGGTGACGTCGCCGCCCTCCTCGTCGATGGCCACGAGGACGTCGGCCCGCGCGGTGCGCAACGCGGCCGTACTCGCCGCCACCTGTGCCGGTTCGTCGATGTTGCGGCCGAACAGGGTGTGCCCGGCCAGTCCGTCGGCGACCAACTCGACGGCCCAGTCGGGTGGGGTCGGTCCCGGGTACGCGGCCAGCAGGGTGCCCAGGGCGAGCCGGCGAAGTCCCGGATCCAGCCGCACGGTTTCTCCTTCCGGTGCCGGCGGCGCTGATCGTGGTGCCGGATCGGCTGAACGATCCGTTTCCACCCTGCCGATACGCTACGGCTACCCGTTCGTAGCAAAGTTATAGTTTGCAAAGCTCACTAAATTCGAGGACATGGCATGAGTGCGACCCGGCTCCCCGGCACCCCACGGCTGTTGCGGGCTCTCAACGACCGTGCGGCGCTGGAACTGCTGCTGGAGCAGGGGCCACTGACCCGGGCCCGGATCGGTGAGCTGACCGGCCTGTCCAAGGTCACCGCGTCCCAACTGGTGGAACGGTTGGAGGAACGCGGTCTGGTCACCCGGGTCGGTGAACAGGCCGGCGGGCGCGGGCCGAACGCCCAGCTCTACGCCGTGCGACCGGGCAGCGCGTACGTGGTCGGGGTGGACGTCGGTCCGGAGCGGGTGGTCGCCGCCTGCGCCGACATCACCGGCACGGTCGCCGGCCGGGTGGAACAGTCCACGAAGGACACCGACGATCCGGTGGGCGTGGTGCACAACGCCGTGGTCCAGGCGGCCAGCAGCGCCGGCGCCCAACTGTCGAGCGTACGGCGGATCGTGCTCGGCACCCCCGGCCTGGTCGATCCGGGCACCGGCGACATCACCTTCGCGTTCAACCTGCCCCGCTGGCACCGCGGCCTGCTCGCCGCGCTCCGCGACGACCTGGACACCCCGGTCGTCTTCGAGAACGACGTCAACCTCGCCGCGGTGGCCGAGGCGCAGTCCGGCGCGGCCCAGGGCATGTCCGACTTCGTGCTGGTCTGGATCGGTGCCGGCGTCGGTCTGGCGATCATGCTGGGCGGGCGGCTGCACCACGGCAGCAGCGGCGCGGCCGGCGAGATCGGCTACCTGCCGGTGCCCGGCGCACCGATCCCACGCGACGTGTCCCGCCGCGCCAAGCCGGCCTTCCAGCAGGTCGCCGGGGCGGACGCGATCCTTGCCCTGGCGCGCGAACACGGCTACCCCGACGGTGGCGCCGCCGAGGCGGTGAAGGCCGCCATCGCCGCCGGTACGGCCGGCGGACCGATGCTCGACGAGGTGGCCCGCCGACTCGCCCTCGGTGTGGCGAGCACCTGCGTGGTGCTGGACCCGCCGCTGGTCGTGCTCGCCGGGGAGGTCGGCCAGGCCGGCGGGGCCGCGCTGGCCGAGCGGGTGCAGCACGAGGTCGCCGCCATCACGCTGGTCCGCCCCCGGGTGGTGCCCACCGGCCTGCCCGAGGAGCCGATCCTGCGCGGCGCACTGCGCACCGCCCTCGACGCCGTCCGCGACGAGGTCTTCGGCTCCACGGTCGGCTGAGCGCCGACGCAGGCGTCAGATCAGGTCGCGGCGGCGGAACACGGCGAACGCGGTGGTGGTGAGCCCGGCGGTGCACAGCAGCAGGACCACGAGCGCCAGTTGCCAGGTCAGCGGGTACGTGCCATTGCAGTACCCGGTGAAGGCGTCGGCGCAGGGCGTGGCGTCCCAGAACCGCAGCTCGCCGGCCAGCCACGCGCCCACGTAGTTGCTGAGCAGCAGCTGGTCCGGCCGGGAGACGTCCAGGATCTGCATCATGATCCGCCCGCCCATCTCCCACACCACCAGGTAGGCAAGCACCGCGCCGACCGCCGCCGCGGTGTGCCGACCCATGGTGGCGAGGGCGAAGCCGATCGCCGTGGCGAACACCACCAACCCGACGCCCCGGCCCCACCGGGCGGCCAGGTCGGCCCAGAAGGTCGCATCGGTCGGCCCCGGATAGCCGGCGACCTGGGCGATGACCCAGAAGGTGACCAGGTACGCCACCGAGGCGAGCACCGACAACACCAGGACCGCGCCGAGCAGGGTGCCCAGTTTGGTGCCGAGCACGGTCAGCCGCTGGGGTCGCCACAGCAGCAGGTTGACCACCCCGCCGGAGTTCAGGTCGGCGCCGATGTAGGAGGCACCGACCAGGAAGCCGAACAGCACCAGGAAGGCCACCAGGAAGTACAGCAGCGCCTCGGCCTGCTGGGTGAAGGTGAACACGTCGGTGAGGTAGTTGGCAGCCGTCGGCGACCAACCCTGCACCACCGGATCGATCTCGCGGCAATCGGCGGGCAGGTAGTGGTTGCCGTCGTGGGCCCAGCCCTCACCGCGGTCCCGGGCCAGGCAGCGGGCGTGCTCCCGCTCCATCACGCTGCGCTCGGCGGCGGCCTGCTGCTCGGCCGCGGCCACTTCGGCGCTTGTGGGTGTGTGTGAGCTGGCCAGGGTGGTCCCCGCCGTCACCACGAACGCCAACATCAGCAGGAGCACCATCAGCTGCACGAATCGGCGGGCGGCCAGCCGCTCCGCCTCGGCGCGGATCAGGTTCACGCCTGCACCCCCCGGAACTCGTCGAGGTCGATCGACGGTGCGCCGGACAGGCCGGGTGCGGACCCACCGTCGGTCTGCCGAGGGAGCGTCGGCTGCTGCCCGGCACCGGTCAACTCCAGGAAGACGCTCTCCAGATCCGGCCGTACCGGGGTCAGCTCGCGTACCCAGACATCCTGCTCGCCCAGCGTCCGGCTGATCAGCGTCGGGTCCGGTACCCCACCGACCACCAGGTGGTCGGCGTGGGCGGTGACGGTCAGCCCGGCGGCCTGCAGCAGTTGCTCGGCCCGGATCAGGTCGTCGGCGCGGACCAGACACTCGTTGCGGTCGAATCCGGCCAGCACCTCGGTCACCGGGCCGGCCGTCACCCGCCGCCCCCGCGAAATGATCGTGACGTGGTCGCAGATCAGTTGGATCTCGGCCAGGATGTGGCTGGAGACCAGCACGGTCACCCCATTGCCGGCCAGCGTGCGCATCAGGTCCCGCATCTCCCGGATGCCCGCCGGATCCAGCCCGTTGGCCGGTTCGTCGAGAATCAGCAGTTCAGGCCCTTTGAGCAGGGCCGAGGCCACGGCCAGTCGCTGCTTCATGCCCAGCGAGTAACCCTTTACCCGATCGTGGCCACGATCGCGCAGGCCGACCTGCTCCAGCACCTCGTCGACCCGGCTGACCGGTACGCCACCAGCCAGGGCGAGCAGCCGCAGGGTGCGGTGGCCGGTGAAGTTGCCGAAGAACTGCGGGCTCTCCACGATCGCGCCGACCCGGTGGGCCACCTGGGGCAGCGACTCCGGTGCGTCGGCGCCGAACACCCGCATCTGTCCCGCATCGGCGCGGACCAGCCCGAGCAACGCCCGCAGGGTGGTCGTCTTGCCCGACCCGTTGGGGCCCAGGAAGCCGTGCACCTGACCGGCCTCGACCAGCAGGTCGAAGCCGGCGACGGCGACCCGGTGGCCCTTACGTACGCTGCGGAAAGTCTTCCGCAGACCCTCGATTTCGATGACCCCGCTCACGCGGAGGGGCCCCGACGACGACTGGGCATGAACGGCCCCTCCGGATCAGGTGAGCAACGACACGGCGCTCACCCTACGGTGGCAGCGCCCGCCCGTGGGGGCGGCACGCGATGCGTGGTTGGATGGGCGGGTGACTGGTGACCTGATCGCTGGCGCCGGTGGCGCCACACCCGCCCCTGCATCCATGGACGCGGATCTGGTGGTCAGCCTCGACGGCGTCGGCGTACGCCGGTCCGGCACCGCCCTGCTGCACGATGTCGAATGGCGGGTGGAGGCGGACGAACGCTGGGTGGTGCTGGGCCCCAACGGCGCCGGCAAGACCACCCTGCTCAACCTCGCCGCCGGCCGGCTGCACCCGACCACCGGCGTCGCACACGTGCTGGGCGAGCGGATCGGCCGTACCGACCTCAACGAGCTGCGTACCCGCATCGGGTTGACCACGGCGGCGCTGGCCGAGCGGCTGCCCGCCGACGAGAAGGTCCGCGACGTGGTGATGACCGCCGCCTGGTCGGTGGTCGGCCGTTGGCGGGAGGAGTACGACCCGGCCGACGAGGCCCGCGCCCTGGCCCTGCTCGACCAACTCGGCGCCGGCACGCTTGCCGACCGCGACTACGGCACCCTGTCCGACGGGGAGCGCAAGCGGGTGCAGATCGCCCGGGCCCTGATGACCGACCCGGAGCTGCTGCTGCTCGACGAACCGGCGGCCGGGCTCGACCTGGGCGGCCGGGAGGACCTGGTGGCCCGCCTGGCCACGCTGGCGCAGGATCCGGACGCCCCCGCGCTGGTGCTTGTCACCCACCACGTGGAGGAGATCCCGCCCGGCTTCACCCACGCGATGCTGCTGCGCGACGGCGCGGTGATGGCGCAGGGCCCGCTGGACGCGACTCTCACCGCCGACAACCTCACCAAGACCTTCGGCCTGCCGCTGCTCGTCGACCGCACCGGCGACCGCTTCACCGCCCGCGCCGCCTGACGCGGTGCAAGGAAGGGCACCTGCTTAACGTCTCCGGTAGAGCAGGGGCCCCCTGTTAACAAAACGCAGGAGGCTCCGGTGCCACAGACCCGAGTCGTCGTGGTGGGCAGCGCGAACATGGACCTGGTCGCCACCGCGCCGACCCTGCCCCGCCCGGGGGAGACCACCCTCGGCACCGACTTCGTCACCGTGCCCGGCGGCAAGGGCGCCAACCAGGCCATCGCCGCCGCCCGCGCCGGTGCCGCCTGCACCTTCCTCGGTGCGATCGGCTCCGACTCGTTCGGGGTGACCCTGCGGGCCCGGATCACCGCCGCCGGGGTGGACACCAGCCAGCTGCGCACCACCTACGGCGCCTCCGGGGTGGCCCTGGTGATGGTCAACGCCGAGGGTGAGAACGCCATCCTGGTCACGCCGGGGGCCAACGACTCGCTGACCGCGCTCACCGAGAGCGAGCTCGCCGCCGTACGCGATGCCGACGTGCTTGTCGCGCAGCTGGAGATTCCGGTCGAGACGGTGACCGAGGCGGCGGTCGCCGCCCGAGCCGCCGGGACCCGGGTGGTGCTCAACGCCGCACCGGCGCTACCGCTGCCGCCCGAGCTGCTGGCCGCGGTGGACCTGCTGGTGGTCAACGAGAACGAGGCGCAGGCGTACACCGGTCGGGGTCGGGAGGAGCCGCAGGCCCTGCTCGACCTGGTGCCCCGGGCGGTGCTGACCCTCGGCGCGGAGGGTGCCTGGTACGGCGATCGGGACGGCACCGCCGTGCACGTGCCCGCGACCAGAGTGGACACCGTCGACTCGACCGCCGCCGGGGACGCGTTCACCGGCGCGCTCGCGGTGGCCTGGGGTGAGGGCCGCGACCTGGTCGACGCGGTCCGCTGGGCGGCGGCGGCCGGCGCGGCCTGCGTACGCCGACTCGGCGCGAGCGTGTCGCTGCCGCACCGCGTCGAGATCGACCAGCTCTACCTCCCCGCGACCTGACCCGAGGTTCACCGGTCGACGGAGGCCGTCGCTGCCCCGTCGTGGGCGCGGAAGGCCCGTCGGTACGCCGAGGGCGACGTCCGCATCGCCCGGGTGAAGTGGTGGCGGTACGTCACCGCGGTCTCGAACCCGACCGTCGTGGCTATCTGCGCGACCGGCGCATCAGTCGTCTCCAGCAGCGCCAGGCTGGCCCGGATCCGCTGATCGACAAGCCAGCGGATCGGGCTGGTGCCGGTGGCCCGGGCGAAGTGCCGCAGGTACGTACGCGGTGACATGTGGGCCTGCCGGGCCAGCCGGGCCACAGTCACCGGCTCGGCGAGGTGCGCGAGTGCCCAGGCGATGCTGCCGGCCACCCGGTCGTCGTCCGCCCTCGCCGGCACCGGCGTCTCGATGAACTGTGCCTGCCCGCCGTCGCGGTGCGGTGCGGTCACCAACCGGCGGGCCACCGCGTTGGCCACGGCCGCGCCATGGTCACGCCGCACCACGTGCACGCACAGGTCCAGACCGGCCGCGCTGCCGGCGCTCGTCAGCACGTCACCGTCGTCCACGTAGAGCACATCGGGATCCACAGTCACCGCCGGATAGCGGCGGGCCAGCAGGTCGGCGTACCGCCAGTGGGTGGTGGCCCGGCGACCGTCGAGCAGACCGGCGGCGGCCAGCGCGAACGCGCCCGAGCAGATGGACATGAGTCGGGCACCGGCCCGGTGTGCGTGACGCAGCGCCGCCACCAGGTGCGCAGAGGGTGTCGCGTGCACGTCGCCGACGCCGGGCACGATCACCGTTGCGGCCTCGGCCAGCACGTCCAGGCCGTACGGGCTGTGCAGGGTGGCGCCACCGATCACCGGCACCGGGCCGGGGCGCTCGGCGCACAGCCGCAGGTCGTACCAGGGCACGCCGAGTTCGGGTCGGGGGAGTCCGAAGACCTCGGTGACGATGCCGGTCTCGAAGACCGACATTCCCGGGTACGCCAGCACGGCGACGGTACGGGCGACCGGAGCCATGGCGGGATGTTAGCGCAGTACGTCGTCACCGCCACTCCTCCGGACGCGTCCGCAGCGGTCAGGATCGGTGCCATGACCCGCGCTTTCGCCGTACCGGCCGCCGATCCCGCCACCGCCATCGGCCTCTTCCTGGCCGAGTTGAGCGTCACCACCGACGTCGCCGACGTGCACGCCGACCTCACCGCCGGGGTGCCCGACCTGGTCGTGGTGGATTCCCGGGGCGAGGCCGCCTGGGCCCAGGGCCACCTGCCCGACGCGGTGCACCTGCCCACCGCCCGAATTGCCGAGCAGGCCGCACGGGTGGTCCCGGCCGGCACCCGAGTGGTCACCTACTGCTGGGGTCCCGGCTGCGACGGCGCCACCCGGGCCGCGTTGGCCTTCGCCCGGCTCGGCTACCCGGTCAAGCAGATGCGCGGCGGCTACGAGTACTGGGTTCGCGAGGGCCTGCCGGTGGTCACCGCGACCGGGTCGACCCGTCGGCCGGTGGACGACCTGACCGCGCCCCGCCCGGCCGTCGGCTGCGACTGCTGACCAACGGCTCTGCCTGCCGTCAGCTCCCGTCGTCGTTGAGCTTCTCGCCGCGTCGACGCAGCATCGCCAGGCCGGGAATGCCCGCCACGGCGAGTTTGAGGTCCCGGGTGACGTCGAGCAGGTCGTGCAGGTCGGGACCGACCCGGTCCAGGGTGGCCAGGATCGGCATCACGTCGGCGGTGAGGTGTTGGCGCAGCTTCGGCAACTCGTCGACCAGCCGTACCGCCGCGGCCACCTCCTCGTGGCTGAGCTGCTCGACGAAGTGGGTGGCCATCGGTGCGGCCCGGCGCAACGCCGGCTCGTACGCGGTCAGCAGTTCGGCGGCGGTGGCCGTCGCCTCGGCTGCCGCGCCGACCGTCTCGGCGGCCTGGCCGGACACCTTCTCCGCCCGCGCCACCACGTCGGCTGCGGCGGCGGCGACCGTGCCGGCGTTGTCGACGGCGACGGTCGCGGCGGCGCTGATCACCGCGACCTCCCGGACGGCGACCTCGGCGTCGGCGAGCACCTGGTCGGTCCGGTCGAGGGTCTGCTCGATCCGGTCCACCACCCCGTTGATCCGCGTCAGCAACGCCTCCACCCCGTCGAGCACCGCGAAGGCGCGGGCCGGGATCGCGGCGAAGGACGCGGCCGAGTCGAGGGCGGAACGGGTGAGGCCGACGACCGCGGTCGGCCGGGGAAGGGGGATCACCATGGGCTCCAGTGTTCCTTGGGCGGGCGAGGGCCGCTCACCAGTGGTCGCCCTGCTGCTCCACGGCCCGCTGCACCGCCCGGTAGATCTGCCCGAAGCGCAGCGCGTCCGGGGTGCGCAGCACCATGACCTCCTGCCCGCGGTACTGCACCCACAACTCCTGGACCCGGTTGCCGCGTTCGTACGAGCGGTCCAGCCAGCCGAGCGGGATCTCCAGGAACGGCACCAGCGCCACCGCGATGACCAGGCAGGCCACCAGCACCACGAGCGCCGGCACCCAACCCCGGTCCGGTGCCGACCAGACCAGCGACAGTACGCAGACCAGCCCGACCAGCGGGGGCAGGGACAGCAGCAGCACCAGTACGCCCCGGCCGAGCACCCGCCCGCGCACCGCGAGGGTGGTGCGCCCCTTCTGATGCCAGACGTAGGTGACCTCGGATATCGGGATGACGTGTCTTCCGGCCCGCAGCGACTCCGAGGAAACCTGCACCGCGTCGTCCCGGTAATAGAGCGCCATCACTAAGCCTAACCATCTTGCGGCAACCCTTGGCGATGGTGTCGTCACCCTGTGGCGATCAGCTGTCCCCGGTGCGACCGACAGTGGCGGTCAATTTCGCGCCGGACGCTCGGTGTGGGCCCGGACGATGCTCGCCGGTTCGGGCGGCACGCTAACATCGCCGCGTCTTGAGGTGACTGCGGAGACGAGGCTCTATGGGGTGGCTCCAGCGTGTGCTGGGTGGGCGGCAGGTCGAGCACGATCCCGGCCGGCAGGAGGCGCTGTTACAGCAGGTCCGGCACGGGTTCGGCATCCGCAGCCAGGTCCGCGTCCGCGATCAGATCGAGGAGATCACGCGGCTGCTGGACGATGAGGACGGTCTGGTCGTGGCGACCCGGATCGTGCGCGAGGTCGCCGACGCGGCCCACACGGATCTGCTGGCGCAAGCCGCGGACCTGCACCGGCGTACCGGTTACCGGCTCGTGGTCGATCGTCGCAACTATCGGGTCCTGTGGCGGGAGGCCGGGGCGGCGCTGCGGTGGCCGCTGTTCGATCCGCCGGGCGGCCTGCATCCGTACGTGCAGGTGGCCGCGGCGGCCACGGTGCTCGGCGACCGTGCGTCGCGGGTCGTGAAGGCCACCGACCCCGCCCCGGTGCTGTCCGCGGTCTTCGAGCTGTTCGACCTCACCACCACCGGTTGGGAGTACGGCCGGGTGCGGCCGGACACCGGCGGCGCCGAGTTGGTCCTCCGGTTGATCTCGGCGGCTCGGCAGATCAACGCCGCGTTGTCGGATCCGCCGCCGCTGCCGCAGCCGGTGCGGGAACTGATGCGCCGCAACAACACCACGAACGTGTACGACCCGGCCGGGCACGGGGTGGTCGGCGCGATCAATCTCGGTGCGGAGTTGAGGCCGGCCCTGCTGTCCTGAGCGTCCCCCGCCCGACCCGGCCGGTCAGCGGGCGGCCCGGCCCTGCACCTGGGCTTCCATGGCGCGTTGCACGGCCCGGTAGATCTGCCCGAAGCGCAGCGCGTCCGGGGTGCACAGCAGGCGTACCGGGTGGCCCCGCCAGCGGATCCAGACCTCGCGGGGGCGGCTGCCCCGGGCGTACGACCTGTCGAAGTACTCGAAGAGCTGGTCGGCGATCGGCCCGGCGGCCAGTCCGATCAGGATGGAGACGCCGACGATGGCGACCGTGACGGTGGCCGAACCGTCGAGCCAGACGGCGAGCGCGATGCCGAGGACGGCGGCCACCAGCGGGCCGATCATCGCCGCGCCGAGCGCACCCCGGCCGATCAGCACCCGCCACGACCGGCCGCCCCGGTGGTGCCAGACCTCGGTGATCTCGGCCAGCGGGTAGGCGTCGCCGTTGACCGTGACGGCGGTGGAGGTGACCTGGACGGACTTGTCGTCGTAGTACGTGACCATGGGAACTCCGGGGCGCGGGACTGGCAGCCAGACTACGTGCCGACGGCGGCTGGTCGTAAGGTTGGCAGGCGACTTCGACGAGGAAGTGAGGCTCAGCGTGGGCGAGTTCGTGCGGCTGGAGACCGGGGACGGCATCGGCACCATTCGGCTGGAGCGGCCACCGATGAACGCGCTCAACACCCAGGTCCAGGAGGAGTTGCGCGCCGCTGCGGCGGCGGCCACCGCCGACCCGCAGGTCCGCGCGGTCATCGTGTACGGCGGCGAGAAGGTCTTCGCGGCCGGGGCGGACATCAAGGAGATGGCCGACATGTCCTACGTGGACATGGCGGACCGGGCCGCCGACCTGTCCAGCGCGCTCGGCGCGATCGCCCGGATCCCCAAGCCGGTGGTCGCCGCGATCACCGGGTACGCCCTCGGTGGCGGCTGCGAGCTGGCGCTGGCCTGTGACTGGCGGGTGGTGGCCGAGGACGCCAAGCTCGGCCAGCCCGAGATCAAGCTCGGCATCATCCCCGGTGCCGGCGGCACCCAGCGGCTGGCCCGGCTGGTCGGCCCGGCCCGCGCCAAGGATCTGATCATGTCGGGTCGGATGGTGGACGCCCAGGAGGCGCTGCGCATCGGCCTGGCCGACCGGGTTGTCCCGGCCGCCGAGGTCTACGACGCGGCGGTGGCGCTGGTGAAGCCGTACCTCAACGGGCCGGTGCAGGCGCTGCGCGCGGCGAAGCTCGCGGTCGACGGCGGCCTGGACATGGACCTGAACTCGGGTCTGGCCTGGGAGAGCCAGCTCTTCGCGGCGCTGTTCGCCACCGAGGACCGGCGCGAGGGGATGGTCGCCTTCGTGGAGAAGCGCAAACCGGACTTCACCGGTCGATGAGAATGGTTCACATTCCTCCTACCGGCCAGTAGCGTGTGACTCCGGTCAGGCGACGAGAGGGAGCGGCGATGACGGAGCGGATCGAAGGCCACGGCGGAGAACTCGCCCTCGCGGCGCTGCGCGCGTACGGGGTGCGGGAGATGTTCACCCTCTCCGGCGGGCACGTGTTTCCGCTCTACGACGCCGCGCACAAGACCGGCTTCCCGCTGTACGACGTGCGGCACGAGCAGTCCGCCGTCTTCGCCGCCGAGGCGGTGGCGAAGTTGCAGCGCCGCCCCGGCCTGGCCGTGCTCACCGCCGGCCCCGGCGTCACCAACGGCATCTCCGGCCTGACCAGCGCCTACTTCAACGCCTCGCCGGTGCTGGTGATGGGCGGGCGGGCACCGCAGTTCCGGTGGGGTTCCGGCAGCCTCCAGGAGATGGACCACCTGCCGCTTGTCGCCCCGGTAACCAAGCACGCCGAGACGGTGTTCAGCGCCGACGACATCCCCCGGGCCGTCGCCGCGGCGCTGACCACCGCGCTCACCCCGCACCGGGGTCCGGTCTTCCTCGACTTCCCCCTCGAAGCGATCTTCTCCACCGGTGACGCCGACCTGCCCGCCGGGCCGGCCATCGCCCCGATCGAGGCCGACCCCGACGAGGTGGCGAAGGCCGCCGGTCTGATCGCCGGGGCGCAGCGGCCGGTCGTCATCGCCGGCTCCGACGTCTACACCGGTGACGCCGTGGCGGCCCTGCGCGCCGCCGCCGAGGCCCTCGACGTGCCGGTCTTCACCAACGGGATGGGTCGCGGCGCCCTGCCGCCGGAGCACCCGCTGGCCTTCGCCAAGGCCCGGCGGGTGGCGCTGAAGAACGCCGACGTCATCGTGGTGGTGGGCACCCCGCTGGATTTCCGGCTCTCCTTCGGCGACTTCGGCGACGCCACCGTCGTGCACATCGTCGACGCGCCCAGCCAGCGGGCCACCCACGTGCAGCCGGCCGTCGCGCCCGCCGGCGACCTGCGCGGCATCCTGTCCGCCCTGGCCGGCTACACCGGCGACCGGGTCGACCACACCGACTGGGTGGTGCAGCTGCGTACCGCCGAGGACGCCGCGAAGGCCCGCGACGCCGAGGAGATGGCCGCCGAGACGGATCCGATCCGCCCGGCGCGCGTCTACGGCGAGCTGCGCAAGGTCCTCGCCCGCGATGCGATCACCATCGGCGACGGCGGGGACTTCGTCTCGTACGCCGGCCGCTACCTGGAGCCGGCCCAGCCGGGCACCTGGCTCGACCCGGGCCCGTACGGCTGCCTCGGCACCGGCATGGGCTACGCGATGGGTGCTCGGGTCACCCACCCGGACCGGCAGATCTGTGTGCTGATGGGCGACGGCGCGGCCGGTTTCTCGCTGATGGACGTGGAGTCCCTGGTCCGGCAGAAGCTGCCGGTGGTCATGGTGGTCGGCAACAACGGCATCTGGGGTCTGGAGAAGCACCCGATGCGGGCCATGTACGGCTACGACGTCGCCGCCGACCTGCAGCCCGAACTGCGTTACGACCAGGTGGTCACCGCCCTCGGTGGGGCGGGGGAGACGGTCGCCAAGGCCGCCGACCTGGGCCCGGCCCTGCACCGGGCCTTCGACGCACGCGTGCCCTACCTGGTGAACGTCATCACCGACCCGGCGGACGCGTACCCCCGCTCGTCAAACCTGGCCTGACGCGGGCGACCTTGCCCCGGGGTGGTCACACCTCGGGGCGGGGCTCCTCGCGGGGCGGGTCGCCCTCGCGGCGGCGCAGGTCGTCCTCGCGCTTGCGCAGGTCCTCCTCCCAGCGGCGGAAGAGTTCCTGGTCCTCCTGGCGCGAGCGCTCCTCGATCGAGCGCAGGAACTCGGGGTCGTCGTCCGGCGCGAGCGGCCGGGCCGGCCGGCGTACGACGGGCTGGGCTCCGCCGGAGAACACCCCACCACCGGCGGGGTTGCGCTTGCGGCCGGCGAGGAACCAGGCGATCGAGCCGATCACCGGGAAGAACAGGATCATCAGCACCCAGGCGATCCGGGGCAGGTGACGAACGTCGTCCTCCTCGGCCGACAGGCAACTGATCAGAGCGCAGACGGCGAGGACTACCTGCACCAGGAAAAAGAGGATGTAGAGCCGGGCCATGTACCCATCATGTCCTACTCCCCGTCGATGCTCACACCCCGCACACGACCAGCACCACGCCGATCAGGGCGAGACCGGCGATGCAGAGGCCCACGGCGGAGAGCGTACGGACGCTGGGGTCGGGTACGCCGGTGCCGACCGCCCGTGGCCAGCAGAGGGTGATCGTGGCACCCCAGCCGAGGATGGCGAGCGCGGTCAGCAGTGCTCCGACCCGGCCGCCGGTGAGCCCGAGCCGGACGGCGAGGATCGTCACCACGGTCACCGCCAGCATGGTGCGACGCCAGGCCAGCCGGGTCCGTTCGGGCTGGAGACCGGGGTCGCGTACGGCGGTCATCCGCCCAGCGCCCCGGCCAGAACCGCCACCACCAGCAGCAGCGCGCCGAGCCCCACCACCACGGCGAGTACGGCCGGGAAGCGGGACGCGGGCAGTTCCCTGTCGAGCCGGATGGCCCGATCGACGCGCGCCCAGTGGTCGATGGCGCGGATCGCGACCGCGCCGCCGAGCAGCAGCAACGCGATGGAGATCGCCTCGCGCAGGTGCCGCAGCGGCAGGGCCGGGAGGAACTGTGCGGCCGCGAGTCCACCACCCACCAGCGCCAGCCCGGTCCGCAGCCAGGCCAGGAAGGTCCGCTCGTTGGCCAGCGAGAAGCGGTAGTCGGGGGTGGTGCCCACCGACCGGAGCTCGTCAGGGTCGAACCAATTCCTGATCCTTTGCCACACGGTGGTGATTATCCGGTGCGAACTGGGCATAGCCTGGAAACATGACGGATCTTGATGTGACCACTTTGCGTGCGGCGTACGACGCCCAGCTTCGGCCGGGCCTGCCTGACCCGGCACCGCAGGGCGCGAGGGTGGAGCAGGACGGACCGTTGTTCCGGGTGTTCGGCCTCGATGACGTCGGCCTGGTGACCTACCGGGACCTCGGCGGGATGGCCGACGCCGAACTCGACGCGTTGATCGCCCGCCAGGTGGCGGTGGCCCGGGAGCGGGGCGAGCCGGTGGAGTGGAAGCTGCACGGCCATGACGAGCCGGCGGACCTGCCGCAGCGGCTGCGCGCGGCCGGCTTCGTGCCGCAGTCCCAGGAGACCGTCATGGTCGGCCCGGTCGCGCCGCTGGCGTCCGCGCTGCCGGTGGTGCCCGAGGGCGTACGCCTGCGGGAGGTCACCACCCGCGCGGACCTGGACCGGATCGCGGCGCTGGAGACCGAGCTGTGGGGCCGCGATCTGACCGGCCTCGCCGACGGGCTGGAACGGGAGATCGCCGCCGATCCGCAGGCGATCACGGTCGTGGTGGCCGAGGCCGGTGAGGCCGGTGAGACGGTCGTCAGCGCGGGCTGGGTCCGCTATCCACCGGACACCACCTTCGCCACCCTCTGGGGCGGGTCGACGCATCCGCAGTGGCGTCGGCAGGGTGTCTACCGGGCGCTCGTCACCTACCGGGCGCGGCTCGCCGGCCAACGCGACCGGACCCTGTTGCAGGTCGACGCCGCCGACGAGAGTCGTCCACTGCTGGGGCGGCTCGGTCTCGTCCCGGTCACCAGCACCACGCCCTACGTCTACACTCCGTGATCATGGCGCAGTCGCTGACGGACGAGGAGATGCTGATCCTCAAGACGGGGGCTTTCGGCGCCGTGTTCCTGGTGTCGAACGCCGACCCGGGCGTGCTCGCCATGTTCCGGGAGAGCTTCGCCGCCTCCGGCGCGATCGCCGACGCCAGTGGTCTGGTCAAGGCGGCGCTGAGCAGTGGTCCGCTGCCGAGGCTGCCGCGGGATTCGCAGTCGCAGGTCGAGTCGGTGGTGCTGCCCGCGCTCCGCCAGGCGATCACGATCCTGACCGAGAAGGCCCCGGAGGATGTCGCGATCTACCGCTCGGTGGTGCTGGCCGCCGCCGATCGTACGGCGCGGGCCCACAACGGGATCAGTACGGCAGAGGCGCAGGTCATCGAGCGGATCGCGGCGGCGCTGGGCGATCCGGCGGCCTGAGGAGCGGGCCGGCCCGAAGGCGGCCGGCGCGTGCCGGTTCGGCGACGGTGCCCGGGGGCGGCAGAATGGCGGTGAGCTGAGTCACTCGGGGTGTATCCGGGAGGCAAAGCTACTGACAGGTAACATTGCGCCGTGGGCAACCGCACAGCGGCTTCAGGTTGACCTAACGGTCACTAAGGAGCGAGGCTGCGCCCGATACCCGGGCAAGTGATCACACCACCACAGCAGGAGGGTCGTCGAAGCGCGATGAACATCGTCGTACTCGTCAAGCAGGTGCCCGACTCGGGCGCGGACCGCAACCTGCGCAGTGACGACAACACAGTCGACCGCGGTTCGGCGAACAACGTCATCAACGAGATGGACGAATACGCCATCGAAGAGGCGTTGAAGATCAAGGAAGCGCACGGCGGCGAGGTGACCATCCTGACCATGGGTCCGGACCGGGCGACCGAGTCGATCCGCAAGGCGCTGTCGATGGGCCCGGACAAGGCGGTGCACGTGGTGGACGACGCCCTGCACGGGTCGTGCGCCGTGGCCACCTCCAAGGTGCTCGCCGCCGCCCTCGGTCAGCTCAACGCCGACCTGGTGCTCTGCGGGTCGGAGTCGACCGACGGCCGGGTGCAGGTGATGCCGCACATGCTCGCCGAGCGGCTCGGTGTCGCGGCGCTGACCGGTGCCCGCAAGCTCACCGTCGACGGCGGCACGTTGACTGTGGAGCGGCAGACCGAGGAGGGCTACGAGGTGGTCACCGCCACCACGCCGGCCATCGTCTCGGTGTGGGACACCATCAACGAGCCCCGGTACCCGTCCTTCAAGGGCATCATGGCCGCCAAGAAGAAGCCCGTGCAGACGCTGTCCCTGGCCGACCTGGGGGTCGCCGCGGACGAGGTCGGCCTCGCCGGGGCGACGAGCGTGGTCGTGGAGCACAGCAAGCGTCCGCCGCGCTCCGGTGGCGCGAAGGTCACCGACGAGGGCTCCGGCGGCGTGCAGCTTGTCGAGTTCCTCGCCACCGAGAAGTTCGTGTGAGGGGTGTGGGACATGTCTGAGGTTCTCGTCGTCGTCGAGGCAACTCGCGAGTTCGGCGTCAAGAAGGTCACGTGCGAGATGCTCACCCTGGCCCGTGAGCTGGGCACCCCGTCGGCCGTGGTGCTCGGTGGGGCCGGTGCCGCCGACGCGTTGTCGGCCAAACTGGGTGAGTACGGCGCGGAGAAGATCTACGCCGCCGAGGGTGAGCAGATCGACGGTTACCTGGTCGCGCCGAAGGCCACCGTGGTCGCCGACCTGGTCAAGCGGGTACAGCCGGCCGCCGTCCTGCTCGCCTCCTCGCAGGAGGGCAAGGAGATCGCCGCCCGACTGGCGGTCAAGCTGGACAACGGCATCCTGACCGACGTGGTCGCCCTGGCCGCCGACGGCACCGCCACCCAGGTGGCCTTCGCCGGCTCGACGATCGTCAAGTCCAAGGTGACCCGGGGCCTGCCGCTGGTCACCGTCCGGCCCAACTCGGTCACCCCGGCCCCGGCCGCCGCCACCCCGGCGGTCGAGCAGCTCACCGTGACCGTCAGCGACACCGACAAGCTGGCCAAGGTGGTCGACCGGGTGGCCGAGCAGAAGGGCTCCCGCCCCGAGCTCACCGAGGCCGGCGTGGTCGTCGCCGGCGGCCGCGGGGTCGGCAACGCGGACAACTTCAAGCTGGTCGAGGAGCTGGCCGACCTGCTCGGCGGCGCCGTCGGCGCGTCCCGCGCGGCGGTGGACTCCGGCTTCTACCCGCACCAGTTCCAGGTCGGGCAGACCGGTAAGACCGTCTCCCCGCAGCTGTACGTCGCGCTCGGCATCTCCGGCGCGATCCAGCACCGGGCCGGCATGCAGACCTCGAAGACCATCGTCGCGGTCAACAAGGACGGCGAGGCGCCGATCTTCGAGCTGGCCGACTTCGGCGTGGTCGGTGACCTGTTCAAGGTGGTCCCGCAGGCCGCCGAGGAGATCCGCAAGCGCAAGTAGGGCCTACCCACGACAGCCGCTGCCCGGTATCGGGCGGCGGCTGTCGGCTGTGGTGGGAAAGGGAGCTGATCGGCGGGCCGGGGAGCTGAACCGGCCCGCCGATCAGCCCGTCAGAGAGCCCCTCAACAGGCTGTCGCCGGAGTGGGCGGTGTTGTTGTCGAACTGCTCGGCGGAGACGTCGACCACAGAATATTGCCCGAGGTCCACGTTCGGCGGCAGCGGTAAGAGTACGTCAGAGCCGCCACCGAGAACCCCGATCGAGAACATCTCCATGTTCTGCGGGTTGATCAGCCACACCTCGTAATACCCCGACACGGGCGGGAGATTCGCCACGTGCAGGTGCAGTTCTCCGGTGCCGAGCACACGGGCGTCACCCCGGGCCTGTGGCGGGGTCGAGCCGTACGCGGCCAGTTGGGCGCTGGCCGTCACCGGCGGTGGCGGTGAGGTGCCCTCGCGCAGCACCGCGGCGGTGCCGGCGATGCCGACCGCGGCGGCGGCGACCGCGGTGACCGCGTACCGGACCCAGCGCCGAGGTCGGCGCGACCGTGGCGTCACCGGGTCGTCCCGCTGATCGGCCGACTGCGGTCCAGCGGTGGTCAGCGTGGGTAGTTGTTCGGCGGCCCTGATCTCGGCGGTGATGCCCTGCCAGAGGTGCTCCGGCGGGTCGGGCAGGTCACCCAGGGACTGGGTGGACCGACCAAGACCGGCTACCTCACGCAGACCCGTCAACTCGGCGCGGCAGTGCGGGCAGGCGTCGAGATGGGTGCGGTCGGCGTCGTCCGCCTCACTCTCACCGAGCGCCAGAAATATCAGCCGGTCGTGCTCCAGATGCTGCACCGTCCACCTCCCATCTGCGCTTCAGGCTCGCCATGCCCCGCCGGATGTGACTCTTCACCGTGCCCAGCGGCACCCCGGTGACCGCCGCGATCTGCTGGTGGGTCAGATCGTCGAAGAACGCCAATTCCAACATGCGTCGCTGCTCGTCCGGCAGCCGCGCCAACTCGTCGGCCACCACCAACCGGTCGACCACGGTGTCCGGGTCGCTGCCGGGAGACACCGGCTCGGGCAGTTGGCGTACGGTCTCGACCACCCGGTTCTCCCGCGCGGAGGAGCGCAGCCGGTCGATGACCTTGCGCCGGCCGATCCCGAGCAGCCAGCCGACAAGCGAGCCCTTCGTCGGATCGAAGGTGTCCCGGCCGAGCCAGGCGGCGACGAAGGTGGCCTGGGTCGCGTCCTCCGCGTCGCTGCGGTTGACAAGTGTGCTGGTGGCCAGGTGCAGGACGGCCCGCCCGTAGCGCTCGTACGCCTCGCGCAGCGCCCGTTCGTCACCGGCGCGGAAGCGTCGGGCCAACTCGTCCTCGGGAGTGTCCGGCTGCTGCCGGATCTCCGTCACGAGACGGCTCGCCTGGTTGGAGGCATGCCCGACTGTAGCTCGCACCAGTGCCGTCCCCTCTGTCGCCCGGCGTGGCTCCGCGACCCGTCCGTCAGCCCGATGGCTCCTCCACTGCTTTTCGTCCGCCGGGTACCCGTTGGATGCGCTCTCGGGCGAAAAAGAAAAGTCGCCTCCAGCCGCATCCGGGCGGCGACGTGCCGGCGTAACTCGTGGTGCACAGCAAGCCTGACGAACCAGCACGAAACAGCAGGAGGCAGACATGCAGTTCGCGTACCTTCGCCGGGTCGCCGCGGGTGGCGCGGTCGCCGCGCTGACCTTCGTCGGCACCGGCATCGCGACGGCCACCCCGGCGTACGCCGCCACCTCGAAGGTCTCCGTCGTCCACGGCATTCCGGACACCCCGGTCGACGTCTACGTCAACGGGGAGAAGACCCTGGAGAACTTCAAGCCCGGCGACGTGGCCGGTCCGCTGGACCTGCCGGAGGGGTCGTACGACATCGCCCTGACCAAGCCCGGTGAGCCCATCGGACAGGCGATCCTGACCGCGGACGACGCCGAGGTGCCGGGCGGGGCGAACATCAGCATCGCCGCCCACCTCGACGCCGAGGGCGAGCCCACGATCACCCCGTTCGTCAACGACACCGCCAAGGTCGACGCCGGCAAGGCCCGGCTGATCGTCCGGCACACCGCCGCCGCGCCGGCGGTGGACGTACGGGCCGGCGGCAGCCCGGTCTTCGAGGGCTTGACCAACCCGAACGAGGCAAAGGCCGACGTGGACGCGGGCAGCGTCTCGGCGGACGTGGTGCTCGCGGGCACCGACACGGTGGTGATCGGGCCGGCCGACCTGAACCTGCGCGAGGGCACGGCCACGATCGTCTACGCCACCGGTTCCGCCGAGGCGGAGAACCTGACCGTGGTGGCGCAGACCATCGACGGCCTGCACTCGGCGCCCTCCGGCGTGCCGAGCGGCACCGGTGGTCAGGCCGACACCGGCCTGGGTCTCTGGTGGTACGCGCTGGCGGGCACCGGGGTTCTGCTGCTGGTCGCCGGTGGGGCGCGGGCGGTCGTCGTCCGGTCGGGCCGCCGGTGAGCATGGTCAACCGTGGGGCGCTGGCGGCGGTCGCCGCCGGCGCCACCGCGCTCGCCGTGGCGGCCGTGCTGGCCTTGGTGTCCCGACCGGACGGGAGCGTCGGTGGCGACCAGGCCGCCGCGCTCGCCGAACCGAGCCCGTCGGCCGGTGCGTCGTCGCTCGGTGCGTCGTCGACGGGTGTGCCCCCGGTGCCGGTCGCCCCGGGGGCGCTGCCCGACGACGCCGCAGCGGTGCCGCCGGTCCGGCTCCGGATCCCCGCGATCGACGTCACCGCCCGGGTCGACCCCGTCGGCGTGGACAGGCGCACCGGCGAGTTCGACGTGCCGCCCAGCGTCGACCAGGTCGGCTGGTACCGCTACGGCCCCGGCCTCGCCGCCGAGACCGGTTCGGTGGTGATCGCCGGCCACGTCGACAGCGCCGAGCAGGGGCGGGGCGCCTTCTACCGGCTGCGGGACCTCGCACCGGGCGACACGCTGACGGCCACCGGCGACGACGGGGTCGAGCGGACCTACCGGGTGGTGGCGCGCGAGGAGTACGACAAGACGAAGATCCCGTTGGCGCGTTATTTCGCCCGTGACGGTCGGCCGCGACTCACCCTGATCACCTGCGGCGGACCCTTCGACGCCGAGGCCCGCCGGTACCGCGACAACATCGTGGTGACCGCGGTGCCGCTCTGATGTCGACGTCGGGTTATCCAGCCTGCGGTCGGGACGCCAGCGGTCGTTAGGCTGAGTCGTGATGGCTTACCTGGATCATGCTGCGACGACCCCGGTGCTCGACGAGGCACTCGAGGCGTACGTCGCGGCCGCCCGCGAGGTCGGCAACGCGTCCTCCCTGCACGCGTCCGGCCGGTGTGCCCGTCGGCGGGTGGAGGAGTCGCGGGAGCGGGTGGCCGCCGCACTAGGTGCCCGGCCCTCCGAAGTGATCTTCACGGGTGGCGGTACGGAGAGCGACAACCTCGCGGTCAAGGGCATCTTCTGGGCCCGTCGGGACGCCGATCCTCGACGCCGCCGGGTGGTCTCCAGCGCCATCGAGCACCACGCCGTACTCGACGCGGTGGACTGGTTGGAGCGGCACGAGGACGCCGAGGTGGGCTGGCTGCCGGTCGACGAGGTCGGCCGGCTGCACCCCGACGCGCTCCGCGCCGAACTCGCCGAGCACGGCGATCAGGTGGCGTTGATCACCGCGATGTGGGCGAACAACGAGGTCGGCACCGTGCAGCGGATCGCCGACCTGGCCGCCGTCGCGGTGGAGTACGGCGTGCCGTTCCACACCGACGCCATCCAGGCGGTCGGCCAGGTACCCGTCGACTTCGCCGCCAGCGGCGTTTCCGCCCTCACCGTGACCGGGCACAAGCTCGGTGGGCCGGTCGGGGTGGGTGCGCTGGTGCTGGCCCGGGACGTGGCCGCCGTCCCACTGCTGCACGGCGGCGGGCAGGAACGCGACGTGCGTTCCGGCACCCTGGACGCCGCCGGCATCGTCGCCTTCGCCGTCGCCGTCGAGACCGCCGTGAAGGGCCAGCAGGAGTACGCGGCCCGGGTGGCGGCGCTCCGCGACGACCTCGTCCAGCGGGTACGGCAGGCGGTGCCCGAGGTCGTCTACAACGGCGACCCCGACGACCGGCTGCCCGGTAACGCCCACTTCTCCTTCCCCGGCTGCGAGGGTGACGCCCTGCTGCTCCTGCTGGACGCCCAGGGCATCTACTGCTCGACCGGTTCGGCCTGCTCGGCGGGGGTGGCGCAGCCTTCGCACGTGCTGCTCGCGATGGGCGCCGACGACGACCGGGCCCGCTCGTCGCTGCGGTTCTCCCTCGGTCACAACAGCACCTCCGCCGACGTCGACGCCCTGATCGCGGCCCTCCCGGGGGCCGTCGAACGAGCCCGTCGCGCCGCCCAACGCACCCCCCGCTGACGGTGAAGGAAGGGCCCCTTGTTAACGCCTCCGGTAGAGCAGGGGCCCCCTGTTAACACCGGCCGTACCGAACGCCGACGGGTGCCGGCGCGGGGGATAGGCTCGACGGGAAGGGAGTGTGGTCCGGGTGAGGGTGTTGGCGGCGATGTCCGGCGGCGTGGATTCCGCCGTGGCGGCGGCGCGGGCGGTGCAGGCCGGTCACGACGTCACAGGCGTACACCTGGCTCTGGCGCGCAATCCGCAGACCTATCGCACCGGCGCGCGGGGCTGCTGCACGCTTGAGGACTCCCGCGACGCGCGACGCGCGGCCGACGTGCTCGGCATCCCCTTCTACGTCTGGGACATGGCCGACCGGTTCCACGCCGACGTGGTCGACGACTTCGTCGCCGAGTACGCGGCCGGGCGTACCCCCAACCCGTGCCTGCGCTGCAACGAGAAGATCAAGTTCGCTGCGGTGCTGGACCGGGCGGTGGCCCTCGGGTTCGACGCGGTGGTCACCGGCCACCACGCCCGGCTGGGCCCGGACGGCCTGCTGCGCCGCAGTGTCGACGAGGCCAAGGACCAGTCGTACGTGCTGGCCGTGCTCACCCGCGAGCAGCTGGACCGGTCGATGTTCCCGCTCGGCGACTCGACAAAGGCCCAGGTGCGGCAGGAGGCCGCCGAGCGTGGCCTGGCCGTGGCCGACAAGCCGGACTCGCACGACATCTGCTTCATCGCCGACGGTGACACCCGAGGTTTCCTCGCCCAGCGGCTCGGCGAGTCGCCCGGCGACGTGGTCGACGCGACCACCGGCGCCGTGGTCGGCCAGCACGCCGGGGCGTACGCGTACACCATCGGGCAGCGACGTGGCCTGCACCTGGACCGGCCCGCCGCGGACGGCCGACCCCGGTACGTGCTGTCCATCACGCCCAAGACCAACACGGTGACCGTCGGGCCGGCCGAGGCGCTGGAGGTGTCCACCGTCTCCGCCAACCGTCCGGTCTGGACCGGCGGCCCGCGCCCCGAACAGCCGATCGAGTGCGAGGTGCAGTTGCGGGCGCACGGTGTCGTCGTGCCCGCCGTCGTCACCGTCGACGGCGACCGGCTGCACGCCGACCTGCGTCGCCCGGTTCGCGGGGTGGCGGCTGGCCAGGCGATCGTGGCCTACCGCCCCGACCCGGCCGGCGACATCGTCCTCGGCTCCGCCACCATCACCGACTGACCGCCCCGCCTCTTCCTACCGGGCTGGCGGCGGTGCTGGTGGTGCCGGTCGTGCTCGCGGTGCCGGATCAGTTGGCCGGGTCGGCCGGTGGTGGCGGCAGGGTGGGTCACGACGGCGGTAGGGTGCTGCCGTGAGTGATCGGGATTGGCCTTGGCCGGTGGGCGCGGCGACCGGGATCGGGTCGCTGCCCGGCACCGACATCGCCGAGGCGCAGCGGATCGTGCTCGGCGAACTTGCCGCCCTGCCACACCTGCCCGAATTGCCGGCCCGTGGGCCGGGCGCGGACCTGATCGGGCGCACCGCCGGCCTGCTCGTCGAGTTGCCGGTGGAGTTGTACGCCGCGCGTTGGCGGGTCGCGCCGCGACCCGGCAAGGACCTGCGTCGAGTACGTGACCTGATGGAACGCGACCTCGACCAGCTCGCCGAGCAGGCCGAGGAGTACGCCGGCACCATCAAGATCCAGGCGGGTGGCCCGCTCACCCTGGCCGCCTCGCTGGAGTTGCCGATCGGTGGCCGGATGCTTCGCGATCCCGGTGCCGTCCGCGACCTGGCCGGCTCGCTCGCCGAAGGGCTGCGCGGCCACGTCGAGGCGGTGACCCGCCGGCTGCCCCGGGCCAGTGTGCTGCTGCAGCTGGACGAGCCCTCGCTGCCGACGGTGCTGGCCGGTCGGGTGCCGACCGAGAGTGGCCTCGGCACGTACCGGGCTGTGGAATCGGAGACGGCCCGTGCGCTGCTGCACGGGGTGATCGAGGCGGCGGGCGTACCGACCGTGGTGCACTGCTGCGCCTCGGACGTGCCGCTGGAGCTGATCCGGTCGGCCGGTGCGGTGGGGGTGGCGCTCGACCTGAGCCGGGTGACCGAGCTGGATCCGTTGGGTGAGGCACTGGACGCCGGCCTGGGCCTGCTGGCCGGCGCCGTACCGACGTCACCGCCGCCGGCCCCTGGCGCGCCGACGTCGGCGCAGGTCGCCGATCGGGTAGGCGGGCTCTGGGACCGGCTGGGCTTCCCCCGCGCCCAACTCGCCGAGCAGGTGGTGGTCACTCCCGCCTGCGGGCTGGCCGGGGCAACTCCGGCGTACGCCCGGGCCGTCCTGGCCGCCTGCCGGGACGCGGGTCGTCGGCTCGCCGAGGTGTGAGGTTTTCCGTCGTACCCGGTGGGCAGGATGACGGACATGATTGGACGACTCCGTTCCACTGTCATCGACTGCCCTGACCCGCGGGCCCTGGCGGGCTTCTACGCCGAGCTGCTCGGCCTGCCGCTGGTGGAGGAGGGCTCGGAGGGCAACGAATGGGTGGTGCTCGGGGGCCCACCCGGCCATCAGCCCCGGCTGGCCTTCCAGCGGGCCCCGGACCTGCGCCCGCCGGACTGGCCCGATCCGGAACGGCCCCAACAGTTGCACCTCGACGTGACGGTCGACGACATCGAGGCGGCGGAGCGGGCGGTGCTGGCGTTGGGCGCGCGGCGACTGCCCGGAGAGGGCGAGGGCTTCCGGGTCTACGCCGACCCGGTGGGTCACCCGTTCTGCCTCTGCTGGGACTGACGCACCCGGCGACCCGCGGCCGGCAAGCCCGGGCGGTCTGGGGGTGGTGACCCGGGCTTGCCGGCGAACGGCATGATCGCCTCCATGACCACTCCTGCGCCGGGTCGAGTCGCCGGTTCGATCTTCGGGCTCGCCTTCGGTGACGCCCTCGGCAAGCCCACCGAGTTCCTCAGCGTCGCCGAAATCGACGAGCGGTACGGGCCGGCCGGCCCTCGGGACCTGGTCGGCGACCCGGTGCTGGTCACCGACGACACCCAGATGGCGCTGGCGGTGGCCTGGGCACTGCACGACGCCCCGCAACTCACCCCCGGGGCGGTGGAACCACTGCTGAGGCAACGCTTCCTGGCCTGGGCAGCCAGCCCGGACAACAACCGGGCACCGGGGATGACCTGTCTACGGGCCTGCGCCGAGTTGTCCCGGGGCCTGCCGTGGCAGCAGGCCACGGTGATCGACTCGAAGGGCTGCGGGGCCAACATGCGGGTCACCCCGGTCGGGCTGCTCGACGTCGACCCGGACACCCTCGCCGGGCTGGCCCAACTTCAGGCCGGCCTGACCCACGGTCACCCGACAGGTCTGGCCGCCAGCGAGCTGACCGCGTACGCCGTCTGGTTGCTGCGGGCCGGCGTCGGCCTGGCCGAGCTGCCCGGCCTGCTCGGCGAACGGGTGGCCGCGCAACGGACCGTCTACCGGGCCGACTGGCTCGGCGACCTGTGGCGGCGCGCGAACGCCGCCACGCCCGAGGCGTTCATCGCCGCCGGTTGGGACGAGTGCGCTGCGGCGCTGCGTCGGCTCGACGCGGCGCTGTCCGCACCGGACGACGGCGGCGACCCGTGCCGGCTCACCGGCGAGAGCTGGATCGCCGAGGAGGCCCTGGCCACCGCCCTCTACTGCGCCGTGCGACACGCCGACGACCCGGTCGGCGCCCTCGCCCGGGGTGCTCGCACGTCCGGTGACTCCGACTCCATCGCCGCGCTCGCCGGCGCGTTCGTGGGTGCGGCCCAGGGCATGGCCGCCTGGCCGGCCGGCTGGGCCGAGCGGATCGAGTACGCCGACCAACTCACCGCCCTGTCGGCAGGCCGCGACTGACCCGGCACACCCCCGGCAACGCTCGTTGCTGCCCTGGTCGGCCCGGTTGTCCCACCCGGGCGCTACCGTGCGGGGGTAGCACGATCACGGGAGGTCCGGTGGCCGGAGGCGGCAGCGTGTCCGAAGAGGCGAGCGGTCAGCCGCTCAGCGCGGCGCAGGAGGCGGCGGCGGGAGCCGAGCCGACTCCGCAGGCGCGGGAGCGCCACGCCACCCTCAGTCAGGAGCTGACCGAGCATCAGTACCGCTACTACGTGCTCGATGCGCCGACCGTCTCCGACGCCGAGTTCGACAGGCAGCTGCGTGAGCTGACCGCGTTGGAGGAGGAGTTCCCGGCCCTGCGGACGCCGGACTCACCGACCCAACGCGTCGGCGGCACCTTCTCCACCGACTTCACCCCGGTCGCGCACGCCGAACGGATGATGTCGCTGGACAATGCCTTCGCCGACGAGGAGTTGGCGGCCTGGGCGGAACGGGTCGAGCGGGACGCCGGTGGGCCGGTGCCGTACCTGTGCGAGCTGAAGGTCGACGGGCTGGCGATCAACCTGACCTACCAGGGCGGGCGGCTGATCCGGGCGGCGACCCGCGGTGACGGACGCACCGGCGAGGACGTCACGGCCAACGTGCGCAGCATCCGGGACGTGCCCAGCCGGCTGACCGACTCGGCCGAGTACGGCCCGGTCCCCGAGTTCATCGAGGTGCGCGGCGAGATCTACTTCCCGGTCGAGGCGTTCGCCGACCTCAACGCCGGTCTGGTCGAGCAGGGCAAGGCACCGTTCGCGAATCCGCGTAACGCGGCCGCGGGCAGCCTGCGGCAGAAGGATCCCCGGATCACCGCGTCCCGACCGCTGCGCCTGGTGGTGCACGGCATCGGTGCCCGGCGCGGCTTCCAGCCGAGCACCCAGTCCGAGTCGTACTCGGCGCTGAAGGCGTGGGGGCTGCCGACAAGTGACCGCTGGCGGGTGCTGCCGGATCTGACCGGCGTTCGTGACTACATCGCCCACTACGCCGCGCACCGGCACGACGTCGAGCACGAGATCGACGGTGTGGTCGTCAAGGTCGACCCGGTGCCGATCCAGGGACGACTCGGCTCGACCAGCCGGGCACCCCGTTGGGCGATCGCCTTCAAGTACCCCCCGGAAGAGGTCAACACCAAGCTCCTCGACATCGAGGTCGAGGTCGGCCGCACCGGTCGGGTCACCCCCCGCGCCCTGCTCGAGCCGGTGAAGGTGGCCGGCTCCACGGTGGCGTACGCGACCCTGCACAACGCCCGCGAGGTGGAGCGCAAGGGGGTGCTGATCGGCGACACGGTGGTGATCCGCAAGGCCGGCGACGTCATTCCCGAGGTGCTCGGCCCGGTTGTCGATCTGCGCCCGCCGGACGCCCGGCCGTTCGTCATGCCCACCACCTGCCCGGCCTGCGGCACCCCGCTCGCCCCGGCCAAGGAGGGCGACGTCGACATCCGCTGCCCGAATTCGCGCAGCTGCCCCGCACAGTTGCGCGAGCGGGTGTTCCACCTGGCCGGGCGCGGTGCGTTCGACATCGAGGCGCTCGGCTACAAGAGCGGTGCCGCCCTGCTCGACGCGCAGATCATCACCGACGAGGGCGACCTGTTCTCGCTCGACGCCGAGCAGTTGGCCCGGTCGCCGTTCTTCGTCAACAAGGACGGCAGCCTCGGCAGCAACGCGACAAAGCTGCTCGACAACCTCGCCGTGGCCAGGGAACGTGACCTGTGGCGGGTGCTGGTGGCGCTCTCCATCCGGCACGTCGGGCCGACCGCTGCGCAGGCCCTGGCCCGGCACTTCCGCTCGATCGAGGCGATCGACAACGCCTCCGAGGAGGAGCTGTCCTCCGTCGACGGGGTCGGCCCGACCATCGCCGCCAGCATCCGGGAGTGGTTCGCCGTCGACTGGCACCGCGAGGTGGTCCGCAAGTGGGCCGAGGCGGGCGTACGGATGGCCGAGGAGGCGGTGGCCGAGGGCCCGCGCCCGCTGGAGGGCCTCACCGTCGTGGTCACCGGCACCCTCAGTGGATACTCCCGCGACCAGGCCGCCGAGGCGATCCAGTCGCGTGGCGGCAAGGTCTCCGGCTCGGTGTCGAAGAAGACCGGCTTCGTGGTGGTCGGTGACAACCCGGGGTCCAAGGCGGACAAGGCCGCCACCCTGAAGGTGCCCATCCTCGACGAGGAGGGTTTCCAGGTGTTGCTCGACGCGGGGGTCGAGGCGGCCCGCGAGGTGGCCCGCGTCGACGAGTAAGCCCTCCGGGCACCCGCGGCGCATACCAACTTAGTTACGACTACGACCGATTCGTGACTGTCGCCGAGGGAAAACCCCTGCCAGGGGCGTTTCATTGGGTCACGGCACGTGAGAGCACGTGCCGAGTCCCGTACCGGGAGGTGTGATGGAGCCGCCCGACCCGCGCAACCTGGTCCCGCCCGAACGGGCGGCGCAGTTCACCGCCTTCGTGGCCGGTGTGCTCGCGGTGGCCGTGCTGGTCTCGGCCGGCGCGCTGGCGTCCCTGGCCACGACGCTGGACGCGCTGCCGGTGGCGTTCTGGACGATGGCGGTGCTCGCGGTGGCCTGCGACGCACGCCCGTTCGTGGCACCCGGCCAGCGACAGACCTCGGCGGTCTACCCGTCGAGCTGCTTCACCTTCGCGATCCTGCTCGGTTGGGGGCTCGGCCCCGCCGTCGCCGTGCAGGCGGTGGCCGTGCTGGTGTCCGGGGTCCGGATGGGCCACGCGCCGTGGCGTACCGCCTTCAACGCGGCCCAGTACGCCTGTTCCCTGGGTGCCGCGTACGCGGTCAGTCGGCTCGGGCCCGATGCCGCGTTCGACGGCGGGCCACTGAGCTGGGCGGACGTCGCGGCGATCGGTGGTGCCGGGGTCGCCTGGTTCCTGGTCAACTACGGCCTGGTCACCGCCGCCGTACGGCTGCGGTTCGGCGAGCGGTGGTGGCCGAACGCCTGGCGGGGCCTGCCGTTCGAGTTGCTCTCCACCGGCTCCCTGCTGCTGCTCGCGCCGATCCTGATGACCGCTGCCCGGGCGAGCGCGGCCCTGGTCCCGCTGGTGCTGGTGCCGCTGTTCGCGGTGTACCGGATGGCGCGGCTCACCATCGAGCAGCGCCAACTCGCCGCGCTCGACCCGCTCACCGGTCTGCCCAACCGCAAGGCGCTGCTGGCCGAGGTGAACGAGCAGGTGCACCGGCACGCCGAGCGTGCCGCACGGGGTGAGCCGGACGCCCACCTGGCCCTGCTCCTGATCGACCTGGACCGGTTCAAGAACGTCAACGACGCCCTCGGGCACGCGGTGGGCGACCGGCTGCTGGTCGAGGTGAGTGCCCGGCTGACCGATGTGGTCGAACCGCCGGACCTGGTCGCTCGGCTCGGCGGCGACGAGTTCGCCATCGTGATGACCGGCCTGACCGACGTCGGGCAGGCCCGCGCCTTCGCCGATCAGGTGGTGCGGGTGCTGGCCGAGCCGGTGCCGCTGGACGGGCTGCCGCTTGATGTCGGCGGCTCCATCGGCATCGCCCTCTATCCCGATCACGGCGAGGACTTCGCCACCCTGATGCGGCACGCCGACGTGGCGATGTACGACGCGAAGCACCGCAACGACACCGTCGCCGTCTACACGGCCGAGTCCGACCACAACTCCGCCGAGCGACTCGGCCTGCTGGCCGACCTGCGTCGGGTGCTGGAAGGGGGACCGGCGGGCCAGCCGCGCGCAGCGGAGGCCACGCCCCCGGTACGCGGTGGGGACGGCGCGACCATGGCCGTTGCCGGATCTGTGGACGGGCAGGCCGGCCAGCGCTGGTGGAGTCGACGTCGACGCCGGCTGCCGACCGGGGTGCACGACGACGAGCTGATCAACCAGATCGTGACCGCCGCGGACCCGATCCTGCGCCGCAGCATCCAACCCACCCCACCGGTACCACCCCACGACGACGAGGTGTGGGCCCGGCCCACGGATCCCGACGACTCCACCGAGTCGGCCCCGGACGCGGGCGAGATCATGCTCTACTACCAGCCGCAGGTCGAGATCGCCACCGGCGAGGTGGTCGGCGTGGAGGCGTTGCTGCGGTGGCGTCATCCCCGTCGAGGGATGGTCGACCCCGAGGAGCTGATCCGGGTCGCCGAGCAGAGCGCGGTGATGCGGCTGCTCACCCGCCGGGTCGTCGACGACGTGGTGGAGCAGCTCGCGAAGTGGTCGGCGGCCGGCGTCAGCCTGCGGGCGGCCCTCAACGTCAGCGTGCGGGACCTGCACACCGGCGAGATCGCCGAGCAGATCGCCGACCGGCTGACCCGCTACGGCGTGGCCCCCGAGCGGCTGCAGCTGGAGATCACCGAAGGCGCCCTGATGGCCGACCCGCGTCGGGTGCTGGCCACCATCACCCAGCTGCACCGCATCGGCGTCGGCATCGCGTTGGACGACTTCGGCACCGGCTACTCGTCCCTGCAACATCTGCGTCGACTGCCGCTGTCGGAGGTGAAGGTCGACCGGTCCTTCGTCCTCGGCATGGTCGACGACAGCGACGACGCGGCGATCGTACGGTCGACAATCGAGCTGGCCAAGGCGCTGGGGCTGCGGGTGGTGGCCGAGGGGGTGGAGGACGAGCGGACCTGGCGGATGCTGCACGCGGCGGGCTGCGACGCCGCCCAGGGCTGGTTCTACGCCCGGCCGATGCCCGCCGAGGAACTGGTCGCCTGGCTGGCCCGCTACCGCCCGGTGCGCCCGCTCGCCACCTCCGACGAAGCGGAACTGCCCCGCCGCCACCCCCGCTGACCCCAGCGACACCCCCGCTGACCCGGCCGGCGCCTCCGCTGACCCGCCGGCACCGCCGCTGATCCGCGGGGCCCGATCCGGGGGTGCGGATCGGCGTCCGGGGAGCCGCCAGCGCTCGGTCGGGCGCGGAACAATAGACTCGCTTGGCGTCACCACGGGTCGTAGCGACTCCGGTGGGCGCAGGCAGACGCAGGACAGCCATGAAGGGGGCACCGATGGCCGCCATCTCCCGCGAGGAGGTCGCGCACCTGGCGCGACTGTCGCGGCTCGCCGTCACGGAGGAGGAACTCGACACCTTCGCCGGCCAGCTCGACGTGATCCTCCAGGCGGTAGCCCAGGTCGGTGAGGTCGCCGCCGCCGACATCCCACCGACCTCGCACTCGGTGCCGCTGACCAACGTGTTCCGCGAGGACGTCGTGACGCCGTGCCTGACCCCGCAGGAGGCGCTGTCGGGTGCACCCGACGCGGAGGAGCAGCGGTTCCGCGTACCGCGGATCCTGGACGAGGATGTGGCATCGTGAGCGAGCGGATCATCGTGCTCGGTGACGGGCGAAGCGGAGTGGCGGCATGAGTGACCTGACGAAGTTGAGCGCCGTCGAGATCGCCGGCCTGGTCGCCTCGGGGCAGACCTCCGCCGTCGAGGTGACCCAGGCGCACCTCGATCGGATCGCCGCCGTCGACGGGCGGATCAACGCCTTCCTGCACGTCGACAGCGAGGGCGCGCTGGCCGCCGCCCGTGAGGTGGACGCCCAGCGGGCCGCCGGTGCCCAGCTGGGCCCGCTGGCCGGGGTGCCGGTCGCGGTCAAGGACGTGCTGACCACCAAGGGCGTACCGACCACCGTCGGGTCGAAGATCCTGGAGGGCTGGCGTCCGCCGTACGACTCGACGATCGTGCAGCGGCTGCGCGCCGCCGGCACGGTGATGCTCGGTAAGACGAACATGGACGAGTTCGCGATGGGCTCCTCCACGGAGTACTCCGCGTACGGGCCGACCCGCAACCCGTGGGACACCGACCGTATTCCGGGCGGTTCCGGTGGTGGCAGCGCCGCTGCGCTGGCCGCGTACGAGGCGCCGCTGGCGATCGGCTCGGACACCGGTGGCTCGATCCGCCAGCCGGGCGCGGTCACCGGCACCGTCGGCGCCAAGCCGACCTACGGCGGCACCTCCCGCTACGGCCTGGTGGCCTTCTCCTCCTCGCTGGACACCCCCGGCCCCTGCGCGCGTACGGTGCTCGACGCCGCGCTGCTGCACGAGGCCATCGGCGGGCACGACCCGCGCGACTCGACCTCCATCGCCGCGCCGATGCCGGACGTGGTGGCGGCGGCGAAGCTCGGTGCCACCGGCGACCTGACCGGGGTGCGGCTGGGCATCGTCAGCGAGTTCGCCGGTGAGGGGGCCGAGCCGGGGGTGATGGCCGCCTTCCACGAGGCGGTCGACACGCTGACCAAGCTCGGCGCGGAGATCGTGGAGGTCTCCTGCCCGCACTTCAAGTACGCCCTGCCGGCGTACTACCTGATCGCCCCGAGCGAGTGCTCCTCCAACCTGGCCCGCTTCGACGGGGTCCGGTTCGGGCTGCGGGTCGGCGACGACGGCAACCGGTCGCTGGAGGAGGTCATGTCGCTGACCCGGGAGGCCGGCTTCGGCCCCGAGGTCAAGCGACGCATCATGATCGGCACGTACGCGCTCTCCTCGGGCTACTACGACGCCTACTACGGGCAGGCCCAGAAGGTCCGTACGCTGATCACCCGCGACTTCACCGCCGCGTTCGAGCAGGTCGACGCGCTGATCTCGCCGACCACCCCGTTCGTGGCGTTCCCGCTCGGTGCGCGTACCTCCGACCCGTACCAGATGTACCTGGCCGACCTGTTCACCATCCCGACCAACCTGTACGGCGGCCCGGGCATCTCGGTGCCGTGCGGTCTGGCCGACGGGCTGCCGGTCGGTCTCCAGGTGATGGCCCCGACCATGGCCGACGACCGGATGTACCGGGTCGCCGCCGCACTGGAGAGCGCCGTCGGCACGCTCACCCCACCGACGCTGTGATCGATCGTGCGCAGGCGGCCGACCGCCGCCTGCGCACGACATCGTCGCGCGCCCGGTGCGGTCACCCCAGGGCATCGGGCGCGGTTGCCGTGGGCGGCCCACCGGTCCGGCCAGCAGCCGGATCTTGGCCCCGGACAGAATGCCGCCGGCGTACCACCGCGCCCGTCGCGACACGCTGGTCACCGTTCGGGTAATTGTCCGTCATCAAGCTTCCTGATTGGATGACTACGAGTCGGCTGGACCGGCTGGTCGCTGGCGAACGCGAGCCGTTCTGATCAGACCTGGATGTGCGATGAAGACACTGCGCCCGGTCATGGCCCTGACGATGGTGCTCGCGCTGCTGCTGGGCACCGCACCCCCGGCCGCAGCGGCGGCAGTCACCATCACTTCGGGCGCGCCCCGGTCGCCGATGTACCTGGGGCAGGTGTACGCGATCCACACGGTCGAGGCGACCGGTGGCACCGCGCCGTACGCGTTGTCGGTGAGTGCGGGGAGCCTGCCGCCGGGCATGCTCGTGGTCGGTAACTCGCTCGGGGGTTCGCCGACCACGGCGGGCACCTACACCTTCACCCTGCGGATGACCGACGCGGCCGACCAGTTCGCCGAGCAGACGGCCACGATCGAGGTACGCGAACCCACGATCGAGATCACCTCGGGCGCGCCCCGGTCACCGATGTACCTGGGGCAGGTGTACGCGATCCACACGGTCGAGGCGACCGGTGGCACCGCGCCGTACGCGTTGTCGGTGAGTGCGGGGAGCCTGCCGCCGGGCATGCTCGTGGTCGGTAACTCGCTTGGCGGTTCGCCGACCACGGCCGGCACCTACCCCGCCACCCTGCGGATGACCGACAAGAACGACTTCTTCGGCGAGCAGGAGATCACCATCGTGGTCGCCGAGGCCGCCACCGCCTTCACCTCCGGCAACCCGCCCGCCGGCAGGGTCGGCCAGCCGTACTCGTTCCGGTTCACCGCCACCGGTGACGAGAACATCACCTTCGCCCTGGCCGCCGGCACCCTGCCGACCGGGCTCACCCTCGCCACGGACGGCCGACTCAGCGGCACCCCGAGCAGCGCCGGCACGTTCGACTTCATGGTCCGGGCGGCGGGCGCCAGGACCAGCGCCACCGCCGAGGTGGAGTTGATCGTCGCCGCCGTCGCGACGTCGACCCCGACGGCGACCCCGACCGGTCCGAGCGCCACACCGACCGCGCCCACGGCCACGCCGACCCCGGTCGAGCCGACCTCGACGCCGTCGCAGAGCCCTGCCGCGCCCGTCCCGTCGCCGTCGAAGACGAGTGGGGCGTGGCTGCCGGTCACCGGCTCGAACTCGACACTCGTGCTGCTGTTGCTGAGCGTCCTGGCGTTCTCCATCGGCGGGATCCTGCTCGTGCTGACCTACAACCGTCATCGGCGCTTCCGCACCCCCGAGTGACACGCGGTCCGACACCTGGGTGACGCCCCGCCGAGGCGGGCCGGATCGAGCGGTTAGGCTTGGCGGCGTTGTGTCCGGATGCCGCCGTGGGCCGGCTACCGCCTGCAAAGCTGGAGTTCTCATGACCACGACGCTGCCCGCGTACGACGAGGTCGTCGCGCGATTCGAGCCGGTGATCGGCCTGGAGACCCACGTCGAGCTGGGCACGAACACCAAGATGTGGTGCGGCTGCCCGACCGACTTCGGCGGCGAGCCGAACACCCGGGTCTGCCCGGTCTGCCTCGGTCTGCCCGGCTCCCTGCCGGTGACGAACAAGGCCGCCATCGAGGCGACCATCCGGATCGGCCTGGCGCTGAACTGTTCGATTGCCGAGTGGTGCCGGTTCGCCCGGAAGAACTACTTCTACCCGGACATGCCGAAGAACTTCCAGATCAGCCAGTACGACGAGCCGCTCTGCTTCGACGGCTACCTGGACGTCGAGGTCAACGGCGAACTGGTACGCATCGGCATCGAGCGGGTGCACCTGGAGGAGGACACCGGCAAGACGCTGCACGTCGGCGGCGCCACCGGTCGCATCCACGGCGCCACCGAGTCGCTCGTCGACTACAACCGGGCGGGCATTCCGCTTGTCGAGATCGTCACCAAGCCGATCCCCGGCACCGGTGCGCTCGCCCCCGAGGTGGCCCGCGCGTACGTCACCGAGCTGCGTGACGTGATCCGCTCGCTGGGCGTCTCCGACGTACGCATGGAGGAAGGTTCGCTGCGGTGTGACGTCAACACGTCGCTGAACCGGCCCGGCGAGGAGTGGGGCACCCGCACCGAGACCAAGAACGTCAACTCGCTGCGCTCGGTCGAGCGGGCGGTCCGCTCGGAGATGCTGCGCCAGGCGTCCGTACTGGAGGCCGGCGGTCGGATCACCCAGGAGACCCGGCACTTCCACGAGGACACCGGAGACACCACTCCGGGCCGGTCCAAGGAGACCGCCACCGACTACCGCTACTTCCCGGAGCCGGATCTGGTGCCCATCGCGCCCGACCCGGCCTGGGTGGCCGAGCTGAAGGCCGCCCTGCCGGAGCTGCCCCGGCTGCACCGCCGTCGCCTCCAGGAGGCGTGGGGTCTGTCGGATGCGGACATGCAGTCGGTGCTCAACGCCGGTGCCGTCGAGCTGATCGAGCAGACCGTCGCCGCCGGTGCCTCGCCGGCCGCCGCCCGCAAGTGGTGGCTGGGTGAGCTGTCCCGGCGGGCCAACGAGACGGGTGTGGAGCTTGCCGACATCGGGGCCACCCCGGCGCAGGTCGCCGAGCTGCAGAGCCTGGTCGACGCCGGCAAGCTCAACGACAAGCTGGCCCGTACGGTGCTGGAGGGTGTGGTCGCCGGTGAGGGTTCGCCCACCGAGATCATGACGGCCCGTGGGCTGGAGGTCGTCTCCGACACTGGCGCGCTCACCGCCGCCGTGGACGAGGCGATCGCCGCCAACCCGGACATCGCCGACAAGATCCGCAGCGGCAAGGTGGCCGCCGCCGGTGCGCTGGTCGGCGCGGTCATGAAGACCACCCGTGGCCAGGCCGACGCGAAGACCGTCCGCGAGCTGATCCTCTCCCGCCTCGGCGTCTGAGGTGTAAGGAAGGGCCCCTTCTTAACGCCTGGCGTAGAGGAGGGGCCCCTTCTTAACATCCGACTCGATAGCCGAGCCGGTGCCCAACCTCGGCGCTCCGACGGTGGGCACACACAGCGACGTCGGCACCACCACCCCCGTCCCCGACCGGGCGTCAACGGCGATGCCCCCTGGAGCCACCGTGAGTCAGCACGACATCGATGTCCTCGACGAGATCCAGCGGCGGGTGCTCTGGCTCGCCACCCGGATCGTGGATGCCGCCAATCGGGAGCGGGCGACCGGGGACGGGGTCAAGGTCGGCGGGCACCAGGCGTCAAGTGCGTCGCTGGTCAGTGCGATGACGGCGCTGTGGTTCGCGCACCTGGACGCCGAGGACCGGGTCGCGGTGAAGCCGCACGCCTCCCCGGTGTTCCACGCCATCCAGTACCTGCTGGGCAACCTGGACCGGTCCTATCTGAACCGGCTGCGGGCCCGGGGTGGCCTCCAGTCGTACCCGTCGCGGACGAAGGACCCGGACGGGGTGGACTTCTCCACCGGCTCGGTCGGCCTGGGTGCCGCCGCACCGCTGTTCGCCGCGGTGACCCGCCGCTATGTGGACGCGCACTTCGGCGCCCGCCCCCATTCGCGGTTCGTCGCGTTGATCGGTGACGCCGAACTGGACGAGGGCAACATCTGGGAGGCGGTCGCCGACCCGGCCACCACCGGGCTCGGCAACGTGATGTGGGTGGTCGACTTCAACCGGCAGTCGCTGGACCGGGTCGTGCCGGGCGTACGCATCGACCAGTGGCGCGGGCAGTTCGAAGCGGCCGGCTGGCACGTGGTCGAGGTCAAGTACGGCCGCAAGCTGGCCGAGGCGTACGCCCAGCCCGGTGGCGAGGCGCTGCGCGACTGGATCGACGCGATGCCCAACGAGCAGTACCAGTCGCTGTTCGGGCTGACCGGGCCGGCGCTGCGCAAACAGTTCCTCGACGGCGCACCCGCCGAGGTCGCCACGTTCGTCGCGGACATCCCCGACGACAGATTGGGCCCGCTCGTCACCGACCTGGGCGGGCACGACCTGGCGGCGCTGCTCGACGCGTACGCCCAGTGCGACGCGGTGACCGACCGGCCGAGCGTGGTGTTCGCGTACACGGTCAAGGGTTGGGGTCTGCCGATCGCCGGCAATCCGCGCAACCATTCGGCGCTGCTCACCGGCGAGCAGGTCGAGGCCCTGCGGGCCACGCAGGGCCTGACCCCCGACACCGAGTGGGACCGTCTCGACCCGGCCTCGCCCGCGGGCATCCGGGCCGGGCAGCGTCGGGAGGCGCTGTCACGCGCGCCCCGCGAGCGCGCGCTGGGGGTCACCGTCCCACAG
The DNA here is from genome assembly GCF_002879555.1 of Verrucosispora sp. ts21. NCBI lineage: Bacteria > Bacillati > Actinomycetota > Actinomycetes > Micromonosporales > Micromonosporaceae > Micromonospora > Verrucosispora sp. ts21. The sequence goes on from NZ_PNOZ01000010.1 coordinate 123,722, forward strand.
ACCACGAAGGTACGCGCCAACAAGCCGATCTCCACCCAGGAGGTCTTCGGGCGGGTGCTTGTCGACCTGGCCCGGGATCCGCAGGTGGGCAGGTATCTCGTCACCACCGCACCGGACGTGGCTACCTCGACAAACCTGGCCGGGTTCATCAACAAGACCGGGGTGTTCGCGCCGACCGCCCAGCGGTCCTGGTCGGAAGACCGGATGCTGCGCTGGACGGAGAGCCCCGACGGGCAGCACATCGAGCTGGGCATCTCCGAGATGAACCTGTTCCTGCTGCTCGGCCAGCTCGGCCTGGCCTGGGATCTGTCCGGGCAGCCGCTGCTGCCGGTCGGCACCGTGTACGACCCGTTCGTGCTGCGCGGGTTGGACGCCTTCCTCTACGGCACCTACTCCGGCTCCCGGTTCGTGGTCGCGGGCACCCCGTCGGGCATCACCCTCGCTCCCGAGGGCGGCGCTCACCAGTCCACGATCACCGCGAGCGTGGGCCTGGAACTGCCCGGGGTGACCTTCATCGAACCGGCGTACGCGACAAGCCTGGACTGGTTGCTCTGCGACGCGCTCGGGCAGATCGCCGGCCCGGCCCAGTCGGCGGTGACGGCGGCACCGGCCGAGGACGGCGCGTACTACTTCCGGCTCAGCACCCGGCCGCTGGACCAGGCACCCTTCGAGGCGGCCCGCGCCCGGCTCGGCGACGCGGTGCTGCGGCGGCAGGTGCTCGCCGGGGCGTACCGGCTGGTCGACGCCCACCAGGCGTACCCGCACCTGGTCGGGGCCCCGACGGTGCAGTTGGCCGCGTCGGGTGCGGTACTGCCCGAGGTGCTGACCGCCGCGGCGGAACTGGCCGACGAGGGTGTCGCCGCCCACGTCGTGGACGTCACCAGCCTCGACCGGCTCTACCGGGCCTGGCAGCGCACCCTACGTCAGGGCGTACGCACCGCGACTGTGCCCAGCGTGCCCGGCGCCCTGCGGTCGGCCTTCGCCGACCGGGTGCCGGTGGTCACCGTGCACGACGCCGCCTCGCACGCGATGGCCTGGCTCGGCTCGGCCCTGGCCGCCCCCGCGGTGCCGCTCGGGGTGGACGAGTTCGGCCAGTCCGGCAGCGTCGAGGAACTGTACGACCTGCACGACCTGCTCCCCGGCAGCATCGTCAACGCCGCCCTGGCCGCCCTCTCCCTCCACTAACCCCTCGGCCCCTCGCTGCCCGCCCCTCGCCCGTCGCCGCGCGTCCTCGCCCGCGCCCCGCGCGTCCTCGCCGCGTCGATCTTGCACTTTTGGTCGCGACAAAAGGGGCGCAGTGGGGCATCTCGGCGACAAAAAGTGCAAGATCGCGGGAGGCG